>JANQHA010000049.1 GCA_028282865.1 Oligoflexales bacterium | reverse complement strand
TTTAAGGTTTCAAAGTGCTTTTTTAAGTTATCGTTCGGTTTTCTCTGCTCGTTAACTTTTGCAGCGCCAATAGAAGAGCTTTTATCTATGCTAGATGTTGCTAAGCTCGAAGGTTCTACGATTGGTAGCTTAGAGGCGATCCGATATAACTGGATGTCTGCTACGAAGCCTAAAAGCGAGCTTACCTTATCAGCAATCGATTTTGGTCGATTCCCTCTTAGTGCTCCTTCAGCAGACCTGCTAAATCTTTTCGCAGTCGTGACGGCTTTTGGCTTGTGTTCAAAAAAATGATGATTGCTGTCGCTTCCATAGTTTGCGTGAGATGGTGGTATTGTGACCTGCAGTCTTGGAATTGTTACTGGCTGATTTTCATTAAACAGAACGTCTCTGATTTGTTGATCAAAACGTTGATAGTTTTCCATTAAAGCAACGGCTTGTTCAGATAGGCTGCCAGAGTTAGTTGTTTTGGATTTTATGTAGCGGATTTCAACTTTTTTTGTCACTAGTTTGAAAGCCTGCTTGTCATTTAGATTTTTTGTTAAAGCATATAGAATTGCTTTAGGAATCTTTCCTTTCATACTTGAGTCTAAGATGACGATTCCTCGAGAAAGAACACTCTTAGCTGTAACCCCATTTTTTTCTAATAGTTTTCTGAGATCCGCAGCTTTGCCGGAAAAAACTAAGTCTTTAACAGCTCGAGACACATTTAGATTAACAAGCTTAGACCCTCTTAAACTCCCGCGTACTGAGAAGTAAATATAAGCCGAAGTAAAATCTCTTCCGGTAAAAAAGATAATCTTACCGCTATGTTCACGTGCAAGTTCTCGCTCGACTTGATCTAAGATAGGGACGACCAAATTCGATTCATAGGCGTTAATTAAAGTTATGAGGTTACTTGTGAGCGTTTCAGAGTCGTAGTTACCATTTTCTAGGTCTTGGACTGAGTAGCCAATTTGAGAGTCTAAACCTAGTGCTGATGTTTTGAACCTCTGGTTAGCATGTGACCAATAAAATAACATACTCTCGACGTTGGTTTTCCGACTGCGTTTTGGAAGAGTTTTAAGCTCATCAAAAAGATCGATTAGATCCCCATATATTTTTTCCATAGAGCTGTTGTCGCTACTGTGGTTTTTTAAAAATTTTATATAGCCGCCGTCACTTTGAGAAAGCTCCGCCTCTTTGTAATTTTCTTTTAAAAATCGATTGGATTTAGCTGATGCTACTGAGCTGATAAAAAATATCGTCAGATATCCAGCTAAAATAGTCTTAATAAGACTCATTTAAAAAACTCCTGTAAAAGCATCGGAACAATAGACGTTATTGTGGTTTCTGATAGCCGCTTGTATTCTAGTTAGGTTCTTGATTTTTTGCTGCGTCGGTAGCCAGTCGGTTTGCATAATACGACGTTGATAAAAGGAACTGCTTTCTTTAGATAACGCGATTAATTCCTCGGTATATTGTGGGGAAATTTTGCCATTTCTAACAGTTTCTTCAAATAAAAACTTAAGGTCTCTTTTCCTGACCTGGTTGGCCTTGTGAGCTATAGTTACGGCGCGCAGCATATAGGCGTTAACGATCACATGATGCGCTGGGAAGGCTCTGAGCAGATCTGAGTAAACTGCTTTCAACTCTTCGCCACCTTCTGTCAGACCCAACTGAACCTGGTCAGTTTCCTCTGCGCTGTCAAGAAAATCCTGGAACTCGTTCCATATATTTTTTCTAACTTTTAGTAGTTTTGGGTCAGAAAATACATCGATTGGATCGCTGCTGCTGTTACGACTAGTCTTTACCGAGGGCTCAGCTTTGCGCCCTGACCTTGGGGAAAAACCGGAGGACCTTGAGATATGCTTGTCTACATCTCTGGCAAAGGAGTTTTTCTTAGTCATTTCTACAATTTTTAACTGGTAGCTTAATATGATATAGCGCGTCGCCTGGTCGGAAGGGCTGCCAGGAGGGCTTTTGCCAGATGGTTCGATGTTTAAGTATGAACCGTGCCAGGCATAAGTATAATGCTCGTAACCGATTTCATTGAATGCCGCCCCAGATTTATCAGGATATACGACCATCTGATAGTTGTTGAAATAGTCGGTAACACCGTTGTCTATTAGGGTTTTGTTGTGATTGTCGGCTTTGCTAATTTTTGCTGCAGATATCTTAGGGACTTGAACATTATATGTGCTAGTTTGTAGTCCGACAAACCTCACCTTATCAAGTAGCTTCTTCTGAGACTTATTCCGATTGGCATATTCTGTTAGTAAGCAGTGCATGACGATGCGCCCTTGGCGCCCCCCGCCTCCTGATAAAGTGTCTATAAGAACAAATGGGTATGGTGAAGACTCGATGGCTTCGACGCTTAGGCCTTGCTTGCTAACAAATTTGTAGAGCAGCGCGTGATTAGTCGTGTGAATCGGATGTCCATTTGCGTCGGCATAGGTTGGTTTTGATCCGGCAATAACCATAACGCGATTTGGATCACCGGCGGAAGTTAAAAAACTACCAAAGATATCTGCCATAGCCCTAGTGTCGCGCCCCATAAAAACATAGGTCGCATTTGGAAAGAATTCCAGGAAAGTCCCAACGATATTTGGCCCATACTTAGGGATATTATTCATCCATGCATTAACATTATCATTCCGTGATGAATAAGACGCAATTTCTTTTTTTACTGAAGCGGGTAATTTCGATACTTCAACTGCAGTTGGTCGCTCGGTCTGGTTGAGGATATTCTTCGCATGGCAAATACCAGCAAAAAATATTATGGATACTAAAGCTATTCTAGC
>JANQHA010000636.1 GCA_028282865.1 Oligoflexales bacterium | reverse complement strand
ATCGTAATACTCCGGGCTAGTATCAAGATTATGATTGTAGGCATATACCCCAGCATCTTTCAATTGAACCGCCTGCTCTTCGTCTAACATCCCCAGGGTAGTACAGACTTCCAGGCCTAAGTCCGAAACTTCAGAAATGGATTCCAGTAACCTATCAAACTGGGGACCTTTCTTAGGTGGACTCCTCCAGGCAGCACCCATACAAAACCGCGTGGACCCCGCCTGTTTAGCCGCCTTAGCGGCGGTTAAGATATCGCCCTTGTCTAAAAGTGAATGGCTATCGACGTCAGTCTTATAATGTGCACTTTGAGGGCAATAAGCGCAGTCTTCCTTGCAGCCCCCGGTCTTAACTGACAATAATGTGCACAGCTGTACCTCATCATCTTTAAAATTTTTGACATGAACTTCCTGGGCATAGCGTAAAAGCCTAGGCAGAGGCAGGTTATAGATTCCTGCAATCTCAGAAACGGTATAATCATAGCTAGGACGACCATCCAAAAAACGGGTATTAACTATCATCGCAAAACAGGCTCCCATCTAAATAAATTCACCTTCATCTCATATTATAAGTAGCAATATTTTGCGAGCGAGATCGGTATCTTTGACTCTTTGACCTAAACTCAGCTAAGCGATATCATCTATATAAATTTGCTATCGTTGGAGAGGGTTGCCGAATATGACAAGAAAACTATATTTTATCAATATTTTCATGATATTAACTTTTTGCTTAGCCCATATGACCCTGACGCACCCTGCTACGTCTTATGGACAGCAAAAGGAAGTATCTGAGAAAGCCTCATCTGAAACCATCTATGAAGCCGATGACTCTACCCCGTCTATATTCGCCCGCGCTTGGGAGGGCGGAATCATTGTTTTTATGGTGTTACTTATTTTGATTGTACTATCGATTCTCAGCTGGGCGGTTGGCATTGCCAAGCTGCTCTATCTCAATAAGCTTTCATCAACTGGCAAAGTATTTATTAAAAGTTTCTGGGACTCTAGATCATTAAATAGCTTAAATGGCAGATTATCAGAGTATCCGTACAGCCCAATCAAGGAAGTCTTTCGCAGCGGCTATGCCGAGCTGGTGCGAGGCTCTCAAATGCGAGAACAAGCCGGCACCAATACTCAGCTAGTGATGAACGCTGCCGTCGATAACCTCACAAGGTCACTGGCAAAGGCAAAAATGGCAGAAAAGCAAAAAATGGAACGACTGCTTTCGTTTCTAGCTATTACTGCATCCACCGGCCCGTTTATTGGGTTATTCGGAACCGTTTGGGGCATTATGGGCGCATTCGAAAGCATTGCTCGTAGTGGTAGTGCCAGTTTGGCGGCAGTGGCACCCGGTATCTCGGAAGCTTTAATAGCAACAGCTTTTGGTCTAGCAGCGGCGATACCTGCGGTAGTCGGGTACAACATGGCTAACGCCCGGATCCGAGCTTTATTAAATCAGGTTGATGGATTTTCAGCAGATTTCTTAAATATTGTTGAGAGGTATTTGGTTTCAGACAAAGCAAAACCAAACTCAGGCTCAGGAGCCAGCCACCACGCAGAACAGCTATAGGTATACAAACATGGCATTTAACTTAAATAACGATAGCGACAACAACGATCTTGCCGAAATTAATATCATTCCACTGGTCGACGTGATGCTAGTTTTACTCATCATATTTATGGTAGCGGCTCCGCTATCGATAGGTGGGCTAAAGGTGGACCTGCCGCGAAGTAAAGCCAAAGGTGGCGGTGTCGATGAAAATCGGATTGTTTTAACGATCAATAAAGACGGCGATTTCTTTATCGATAAGCTTAAAATTCCTAGTAACTCGTTAGAAGCAAGAATGAAGGCACTGTACGAATACCGAACAAAAAAGGAGCTGTATATTAGGGCTGATCATCGGGTCTCCTACGGAAAAGTAGTTGACGCAATGAGCGCTGCAAAAATTGCCGGAGTTAAAAAGATGAGTATGCTCACTCAACCCCCGAAACGAAAAGGCTGATCAACTATTGAAACAAATTTTCATAGGTAAGCAGATACAAATATCTCTCAATCGTGCGAATGAGAACCAATTAGTTTTTATTCTTATAGCGGTCTCGGTTGTACTTCATCTGCTTGCGATGATCGTCGACACGTCTTCACTATCTTCACCATCTAAGGCTTTATTCGAAGAGTGGGAGATCGAAGCATCATTGCTACCAGATGACAACCTATCTTTTCCTGCCCAGTCAGCTTTGCCCGATTCAAAAAAGGCAGAGGAAGCGAAGGTAGCAAAAAACATCCTGCCGCAGCTACCTAAGAAGTTTGCCATCAAAGAAAGTGATGAAACAATCTCCGAAGGGGTCGGAGAAAAGGCAAATAAGAAAGTTAGTGACAAACCTAAGGCTAAAGACAAAGAGCTCGTACCAACAAAGTCCGACCCAAAAGAGGCTAATAAGATCGCTCAGCAGGAAGCACTTAAACGACTAGCAAAAGAGAAGCTACGGCTCGAGAAGAAGTTTGCCGATTCAAACCAAGCATTAAAAAATAGTTCCATCGCCCGCCTAAAGAAAGAAAAGGAATCTGAAGACAAGCTAAGTGCCGGTGCCATGGGGTTTGGCAAGGAAGAAAACATTTACCGCGCAAAGTTAACTAGAAGCATAAGACGCTGCAATGCGATTCCACCCGGGATAAATTTATCTAACGCCGACATCTATGTAACTATTGGCATCGTAATCAACCACAACGGCGAGCTTTTAAAGTCGCGAATAACAGCTCCATCTGGGGATATTGCATTTGACACGGTAACTCATAAAGCCGTACAAGACTGTGTATCTCACCCGAAGCCGCCAAGTAGCCTTGCAAACAAAGAAATTCTTTTAAGATTTTCACCGAAAAGTTTTTAAGGGAGTCATAAATGAAATACTTACTTCTATTCCTAGCAATATCTATCATCCCCGTTTTTGACGCACATGCCAAGGGGCCGATGATTATTAATATAGATAACCCCGGCTTTCGCAAATTAACTGTGGCTATTCCTAAGTTTTTTATTAGTGGCTCTGGAAAAGACTTGGAGGAGATGTCCAAAACAGGTCCGCAAGAGCTTGGCCGTTTGTTGGTGTTTTCTGGGCTGTTCAATGTCATGTCAGAAAAAGCATACTCGGATATAGTCACCAAGATGAAGGTAAAATCTAAGAAGAACCACATCAAGCTACTTGGAGACGATTTAGGTAAAACTGGAATTGACGTCCAGCAATGGAAAGCAATCGCTGTCGAGTCATTAACCTACGCTGAGCTGTCAAAAAATGCCGGCGAGTATAGTCTAGCAATCCGAACCATCGACCTAAACCGAAACAAGTTAATCCTTGGAAAGAAATATACCAAAATCAAAGCCAAAGAATTTCAGCTGGTAATGAGAAGGTATGCCGACTTATTGCTGGAAGCCTACACCGGGAAAAGCGGAATTTTTACTTCTAAGATCGTATTTGTAGGTAAGCGTAAACCTAAGTCTAGCAAACAAATATTTATCTGTGACTTCGACGGCAGTAACCTGATACAAGTGACCAAGGACCGAAATCCACACCTGTCGCCTTCTTGGAGTCGTGATGGTAGATTCATAACTTTTACATCTTACCGTGACGGCAACCCAGACCTATACACCTACGAACTCGCTACCGCAAAGATACGCAAACTTTCCTCTTATAAAGGCTTAAATAGTGGAGGAAACTGGTCTCCCGATGATAAAGTCATTGCCTT
>JANQHA010000626.1 GCA_028282865.1 Oligoflexales bacterium | reverse complement strand
ATTCCTTAAGATATCGATCACCTGCTGCACATAAGTTTCTTTATGTTCACGAAACTCAGCGGGAGATAATACTAAAGCTCCGATGATCTCGTAAGAGCTACAGATCACCCCGGTCTTATTAGCACTAGAGTCCTTAACGCTCAAAACGCCATGCTCCTGAAGTTTTTCTCGAGCAGTAGCAGTAAAGAATATATTAGCGCCCTCTATAATCGCTTTAACGGAAGGTTTTCCGTCCTTATCCAAATATTCCTTCCAGCTGTTATCATTGACAGTATAAGGCCGACCTCCCGCAGGGATAAAAATGTCGGCATATTTTTTTGCGGCCAACTCGTTTCGAGCACGAATATCGTCATTATTATCTGCCGTAACGACAAATGCTTCTTTATTACTACTGAGAAACTTCTTGCTGAAATGGTTTATTGGTAGACCTTCATGATAAAGCCTAAGAAGTTCTTTCCACTCCAAGCCTTCTGGGTCATAAGCCGCACCAAAGCCGTCAGCAATCGCAACCACTCTAGCATTCTCCCCGTACTCTCGGAAAAGGATATTTAGCTCATTACCGGCCACATCACCATCTGGTCCACCGGTCATCTTAACAGTAAATTTTTCTTTCTTAGGGTCGATGCCTAAATAATGTAAGACATTATGAACAAAGACATTCACCCCCTCTGAAGTGACCCCGTACTCTTTATGATTTATACCAGCGCCAGGTTTAGATGACATAAAAGCATTGAAGTAATCATAACCCCTTCTTTCCGCCTGGTTAGTAATCCAGTCGATCAACTCATTGGTCATATTCTCGTCGGGGCCCAAGTAAATAATTTCTTCTTTATCGTAATAAGAAATGAGCTCATCTGTAGTACCTTCATGAGACTCATCTTCGGAAACAAGCAAATCTAATAGAGCATTAACACCACCTCGAACAGCTTGGTCTCGGTTGCCACCTGGATGCAAAAGAAGGACAGCTTTCGACCCACCTTCTGGAATATCTTTATTCTTGAGTTGCTGCGCGTGGCTTAGACCATAAACCTCATCAAACAGGCCAGACAAAGCGTAATCGTAATCTGCGTTACTTCTGGGCATTACGACTCGAAGGCCACCACGAGATATATCCTTCCAGCGAACCTGGAAAAATCTAAAGTTTTTACCGACCACATAAAATATACCAAAAGGCTTTTGCTTATAGTGCTGATCATCCAAAACTCCCGGTCCTAACCTAAAAGCAAGGCCAGTTTTGGTCGCAAGAAAATAATTAGTTTTAAGAAGATTCTCAATAAACTTCAAACATTCAAAAAATATATTTTTTTCGACTTCTTCAATAACTTTTTCAACCTTACTGTGCAGCTCATCGTAAGCATTTTTATAGCCATTCTTATCTCCTCGGGTGGTTTCCAAAGGGTCAAACTTCACCCTAAAAAGAGCCACCAGTTCTTGAGTTAAATCTGGATGTTTAATAAAAGTCGAGCGAATCTTATAGGTCGAGTAAATGTATGGATTTTGCTTACCGAGAGCTAAGTGAGCCCAAGTTCCTAAAGAGCGAATGAAGTTAACGGCATTAACCGAGATATTGTACGGCTCCCTACTAAAGAAGTCGTACTCGTCGACATCAACCCAACCCAAAGTTCTAAGCGCCTTACTAAGCTTTCTCATCGGGATCGAATCGTTAGTGATTTTTTCCCCTTCGTAATCTTCTAATATAAAGTTGAATACCAAAATTGGTTCATCATGACCGTGAGAAAAGTTCACCACAAAAGATCTACGAATCGTAAAATTATAACGATTCAATAGATGAAAGATTGTTTCCATCACCGATGAAGGCTGGACGTTTTTCATCCCGATAGTCAGGCGAGCCCGCGATGAGTTTTCAATTGGTTCGACAACCGTATGCGCACCCTCATGAAAATTCATGTAATAAAACATTCGGAAGATTAACTGCAGGCGTTTCGCTGTCGCATAAATGACCAAGTCGTTATCTAAGCATTTTAAAAAATGGTTAATAATCTTAACATCATTTGGGAATTCCTCTATCATGAGGGCTCTGGCAGCAGCAATCTTTTCCGTAACACGCTTGTTACTTTGGTCGATGTCTTTATGGTCGTCGCAAAAGAAAGTAGATAAGTATAATAATTTGTCTCTAGAAAAATATAGCGAGCCCATTTTAAACGGAAATAATTTAAGTTTCTCAGCCATTTCTACTAAAATACGACTATCCGAACCTGGGCCGATATAGGTTACTTTAGAACGATCTCGGTCCCATAATTCAACCGTCTGTTTTGTTTCAAAAACGTGACCTGTAATAATCGCAGATAGATGCCGTACTTTTTCTTGGCGCGGAGTGGTCTGATAATACACATTCGGCATGTTGTTGAAAAACCAGGGAGTCAGTATAGAAATACTTTGGTCAAGACCCACGCGAACGGTATCTGCGATATCTTCAATATAAGTTTCAAGCTGCTCTCCACTCTTAACACCTTCGTAAGATGGGATGGCGCCCTCGGAGGTAATACCGTGTTCATCGAGCTCTGCCATCTCTGAGTCCTCGACAAGTTCAAAGGTCGGCTTGGTTTTTGGCTTAACCATTACTTTATGCTCCTTAAATCTCTCCACGAAACTTCATAATAGAGAACTATCTCTATTCTATCAATTGGGACCAGTGATCATCTAGACGCTCAAATGTAGCCGGCACAATCTTCCCATCCTTTGCTACTACCAAGTCCCTCATATCGTCCGCTGGGCAGCGTCCTCTATTGGTAAACCTATCTGCGAATGCTGCCAACTGCTTTTCGGTCTGTTCACCTTTAAAGCATTCTGGTAGCAGCTGGAAGCCTTCTAAAGCCCAGCCCATTAAGGTGTGTGCGTCGCGAGCGATTTCTTCATTTTCAAGCCCAAATGAAGACGCCTTAAGGGTGTCAGAGAGCTTAGAAATCTTCGGCGTGAAACGATCGATAATTTTTTCAATAAATTCATCCGTATATAAAAGCCCCGTATAAAATGCGGCCGGCACCACCTGCCAAGCCGAAGCCAAGGCATCCACAGACCTCAACTCTAAAAACCCCCGTGCCCTTACTTCGGGGAAGTGAAGAGACAAATGTGTGACAAAATCGGCAAGAGTAGGAGAAACCCCCTTATAAGGCCTATTTAGCCATTCTGAGAAGCTCAAGCCTACTGGACGCTCGTAGGCCATGCTTTCGATAAAGATCACCGGCGCCGTCAATACATGCTTTAGATAACTTTCTACACAGCTGCTTTTATGTAGGCTCTTAGAAATCGGGCTCAGATCTGGAACTCCAGTCCTAGACGGGTCTAAATGGCGCCAAGCTTCCGCACGAGTGCTAGAAAAGTTAGTCATTTTGCCGTCTACCTGCGGAGAAGATGCAAAAATACCCGTAGCCAAAGGAGCAAGTATATTTGCTGCTAAAAAGCGCTTGGCCAACATAGACTCATTGGCACCAAAATCTAAATTCACTTGAACAGTGCAAGTCTGCCGCATCATTCGGGCACCAAGAGGGCTGATCTTTGAGAAGTATTCGCTCATAGCCTTATAACGAGGCTTACTCATCTGTAAACCTATCTCCTCAACACTATGCCAGGGATTGATTCCAGTCTGTATGGTATGCACGTCATGATCTTTGAAGTGAGACTTGAGA
This sequence comes from Oligoflexales bacterium, assembly GCA_028282865.1. Taxonomy (GTDB): domain Bacteria; phylum Bdellovibrionota_B; class Oligoflexia; order Oligoflexales; family CACXFL01; genus JANQHA01. The sequence goes on along the minus strand of JANQHA010000626.1, from coordinate 101 downwards.
ACTTTTAAAACAGACTCCAGACGTTCTATAGCATCGGATAAGCACGGGTACGGAACTGAGGAAAACTCAAGCTGGCCACCGGGCTCAAACGTAAGTTGATC
>JANQHA010000552.1 GCA_028282865.1 Oligoflexales bacterium | reverse complement strand
GTTTTAAAGGGTTATGCTGACAAATTTAGCCGCAAAGACCTCGATGAGCTCACCGAATTTGTCCGTCATTACGGTTCAAAAGGACTGGCTTGGGCCAAGAAAAAGCCGGGCACCGGGAAAGATAGCTGGCAGTCGCCGATTGCTAAATTTTTTGATGATAGCGTCTTGCAAAAGATAGAAGCCGAGTCTGGCTTCAATGAAGAAGGTGACCTGATTTTATTTGGCGCCGGCTCTTACGACTTAACCAAGCAATCTTTAGGGGCACTAAGAAACCAACTCGGCAAGAAACTGGGCCTGATTGACGATAACTTACTAAACTTTCTTTGGGTCACCGAGTTTCCACTGTTAGAGAAAGACCCACAGAGCGGTCGCTACGTCGCCTGTCACCACCCTTTTACCAGGCCTTTAGAAGAAGACGTACATTTACTAGCTGAAAACCCCGGAAAAGTCCGGGCTGCGGCGCATGACCTTGTCCTAAACGGTCACGAAGTGGCTGGAGGCTCAGTTAGGATTCATGAAGCCGAGCTCCAAGCCAAAATCTTTGACGCGATCGGACTAAGCCAAGAGGAGGCTGAGTACAAATTTGGCTTTCTGATGGAGGCGCTTAAATACGGCGCTCCACCACATGGTGGAATTGCATTTGGCTTAGATCGCTTGATTATGGTGCTTACCAAATCCGAGTCAATCCGAGATGTGATCGCATTTCCCAAAACCAACAAGGCAGCTGATTTAATGACGAACGCACCAAGTGAGGTGACCATGGAAGAGCTACGCGATTTGCATGTTCGCATCCAGAAGCCGGAGACATCATGAATATTTCACAAAAAGAGCAGAAATTACTTGATTCGTACTCAAAGGGTCCGAACCTTTGCCGCTTTTTAGGGCTGGGTGATGATAGCGAATCTAACGCGGAAACGACCAGCTCCCAAAAAAACGACTTCGCTAAACTGCTAGAGAATTACATCTCAGAAAATCCGTTAAACTCTGCCAGCGAGTTCTCGGCAATTTGCGAAGAGCTTGTGAAGATGGACCTGGCACCTGTCGGCCTGTATCTTAGGAAACAAAATTCAAATATATCCATTGATGAAGACTTTAAGTCGTTGCTTTCCTACGGCTCCGCAGCGATGATGGAAGGAGACTTCGCCACAGCGGAAGACAGTTTTGTCAAAGCTCAGAAGCTTGAACCCGCCGAACTTGCGCCTTATATCAACATGACAAGAATTCTTACTGGAAACGCTGACCGAAGTGACGAGTGCATGCTTTGGGCTACCGCTGCCCTAAAGCTGGATGCTAACGCTGCTGAAATATGGGATAGCATATACGTATTATTTGAGTCTTTATATGCTAACTCCTCTGGAGAAGAATTACTTAAATTAGCTAAAGAGAAAAGCTCTTGGATGGGCTGCCTACTTGCGGGTCAATTGCTTGCGCCCGAAGACGCAATGTTCCGAGCAGAATTACTCGAAGACCTCTACCGGCAGGGCCTTGATGACTCGACATTCCTCATAGAGCTCACCGCCGCACTTGGGTCGGCAATGCAGTACGATAAAATCCCACCAATCATATGGCGTGCCGAGAAGGTAACCGGTGCAGCATTCACTCGTTTACCGTGGCAGCTATATGTTCATGCTGCGCAAGCCTATTTAGGCCTAGAAAATAAGACGCAGGCCGGGTATATGCTTAAAAAAGCTCTTAGCGACCGAAGCATCTCACCAGAGGCAAAGGGCCAGCTAGAAGTATTGGCAAATGAGCTAAATTGAGATTCCTACAGGCCAATGAAAGGTGCCTGGCAGAAAACAATTGCTGATTTCCACACCTGTACCGATAGACTATATGCCTATGATCTTTATATAGATTTTTAATAAATTTTTGATACTCTCAAAATGTGAGAGCGTTAAATTAACTTATAAAGGTGACCTTATGAAGCAAGCAATTGAAACAGAGAACGCCCCAGCAGCTGTAGGCCCTTACTCCCAAGCGATTAAGGTTGATGGGCTCCTTTTTTGCTCAGGGCAAATACCAATCAACCCAGCTAACGGAACCCTAATCGAGGGCTCTATTAGTGAAGAAACCCATCAAGTTATGAAAAATCTTGCGGCTGTTTTAGAGGCAGGCGGTTGTTCGTTGAACCAAGTTGTGAAAACGACAATTTTTCTTGAGGATATGAACAATTTTGCTGAGGTTAACGAAATTTATGCAAGCTATTTTGAGCAGCCTTTTCCCGCTAGAGCGTGTGTTCAAGCGGCTAAACTACCCAAAAATGTCAGAGTTGAAATAGAAGCGATAGCTAAGGTTTCCTAAAGTTCGCCCGATAATATTCATGAGAGCCTTTGTGACTATGTCATATGTTTACTAAGGTTTTTTTAGAAAGGGCTAGTAAGTATAGTCCTAACTATGGTAAATTTATAACTAAAGAACTTTCACATCCTGTATTGAGGCACACTTAAAGTGTTTATTAGAAGACATTTTCGCTCAATCGTACGCGCAACGCTACTAATTGGCGCCGTGGTAGCGATCACTCTTTCTTCTCATAACTTGCCAGCAGGGTTCGTAGTTGAGCCTAACGGCGTCACCGTTGAAATTGACGATTTTAACTATGGTAGCTTCGAGAAGATCGAAGGGTTGAGCAAAATTAATGGAGAAATCGATTCTGAGGGGAATCGTTACACTAAAGTCACACTTCACCGCAACTTTGTTACTGACCCGTCGCTTTATCTATGGGCCAAAAACACTGCGAAGCGAAACGAAGAACTAAGAGACATACATTTAGTTAAAAGAAATAAACTAGGTCAAGAGATTTCACGATATGTCCTGAAACTGTGTCAGCCTCTCTCTTGGACCGTTGAATCTGCGAATTCGGCGCTAGGTGGTTTCCATGAAACGGTCGATGTGGCTGTTCATAAAATCGAAGTGTACTAGGATCCTTTCTTTCCTAAATCTCCCGACTTTCTGCTTCTTGATAGCTATCGTTGTTGGCGTAAGCTGTCGCTTTCATAACTCCGCAAACGATAGCAATACTTCAGAAATCGCTCAGGATTCATCTTCGTGGTCTAGATTTAATCCATTCAACCTTCTAAGCTCTCCGCCAAAGCAGCAAGCTATATACACCCTTAAAAATAACATACCCATTAGATTATTAGCTCTCACCACTAATCTATGCATTCCTAACAAAGACGATCGCATAGAAAAACAGCAATGGACTTTGCCGGTAACCTCGGCATTCGGTATGGAGAAAGTTAAGATAATTTTTTCACCAGAAAGCCTAGCCGCTACACAGATAGAAGTAGCTGGTGAAAAGTTTACGATTGATTTAACGACTCCAATTGCTTCTCAAACAGTCGCAAGCATCTGTGAAGCATCTAGCTCTGAAAAAGGGCAGCTCTCATCAGAGCTAAGTAAAGAAATCAACCAGATTACGACAGCTTGGCTCTCTCAAATTGTACCTGACTGCAGAGCTACCGTTGACGATTATGGGCTATTTTGTCACCTTCCAGAAGCTAATAAAGTAGGTGACACCGAGAAACACCTTAGGTCAATCCGGAAAACGATGATAAGAAGGTGGTCAAGACAGCCCTACATACTTACCCGCAGAGTATCTGTCGCCATTGAACTAGCCGAAGCCCTAGGCAGTAACAGAACTGAGAGCGAGCTCGATCATCTATGCAAAATGATTCGATCCTCCAAACCTAATGAATTGCCATTAGCGTTGTCAACCTCAGCTTGGCAAGAAGCAGTGTGTAGCAATCAACTTGTCAACAACCGAACTGCCGCCGCAAGTATAGGACTACTAAAAGCTACAAGCGAAATTGAGTTCTTCAAAAAGTTATATGAACATTCCAGTAAACTAGGTCTGCTTACAATAAAAATTCCTCGAGATCAAACTCCTAGCAAAGACCTACTTGTTACCCTTATCCCATCAGAAAAAGTGAAGTCAAACTTGCTAGCGGAGCTTTCACCATCGCAACACCAATGCTGGCACCCACTATTTGGTGTGCAGAGCCAGGCTCTTTCAGTGGCTAATTATCTGAATATTACAAGCTCCACAGAGGGTCGTTCCTGCAACCAGCCAGAACTCGACAGTAGGTTTGCAAAAAATAACAAACAGTACTTATCGGACAGTATTACCAGCGAAACCGAGTTTGTCATCACCAACGGTCGCTCTAAAATACTTAGACTACCTAACGGAGAATACACCTATAAAATTCAGCCTCATTCGAACAAAATTGGCGATGAACCGGCACCTACCGTCAGTAGCCAGGGAAGCATCGTATGGAAGAATCGCAGGCCGCAAGCTACTATAAGAAAATGGTAGACCGTTGTAATAATGTAAAAGCTATAGCTTTAGCTTGGTTGAAAAAATAATAAGGTCTTCAATTCGGTCTGATTTCTCCAGAATTTCGTTGTTAGCCATTTTCGCTTGATCGACAATATTTCTACCGGCCAGACTTTCCGCTAGGCCCACCAAGTCTAATGTCTCCGCTAGTTGCAGCCGTAGGATATGTTGATTCATAACGTCCCATAGCTGATCAACCTCTGCAGCGTCAATCTTAGCTACCTGCGAAAAACGATGACCTAACTCAGCCAAGTCTAACGACCTCAGAGTCTGTTCTAAAGGGGTTAATTTGGAACCAAAGAAACGTTTTACAGCTCGTATCCCAGTCCCTTCTAATTGTTGCTGTATAGCCCAAAGAAGTGGAATAACATCCTTCTGCGGGTCTAGGTGTAGTAGCGGGAAATAGCGTAGTTTGACCGACCAAAGAAGGCTGAAAATACGGTGAAACAAAATGCTTCCAGGTAAATCCTGATAACCAGTCTTATCGAAATAAATATGTCTAGTACTTCCTTCGTAGAAAATCTCTAAGCCCATGTTGGCGAGATGGGAAATTCTAAAGTTTTGCCTCTCTAATACTTCTTGATAGTGTACTAATCCCGTTTTTAAGAAAGCCGGGTCTTTCCAGTCGACAGGCTTGGCTTCGTTAGAAAACTGCTTGGCAGTCATCCCCATTCTAACCGCCAGGCCTTGCGCACTAAACTGATCGCGATGCATTTGAATGAGCACCGGAGCTACATATAGTAAAAGTCGATGAAGAGGTGAATTGATTTCGCTCAAACCACCATCGTCTGGGTAACGGTTCCGACCCTCCAGTTTATAACCATACTGATTTGGATTTCTCCAAACCTGCCAATGCCAATGTTTCATCACTTCAAAGTCTCCACTAAGGAGACTACACGCTTGAAGTGCAATATGCTTTTCAATTGCGCTAGAAATCGGCCGATTAAATAGCTCATGACAGAAGTTATCGGGGACCTGAAGCGAACTAACCAAGGACCGCCAGTCTAACGCTTCTTTTGGAGGAGCTTGCATGGAATTGCCGGGGGGTCCTGGCGGAACCCCTATGCCAGTTTCTTGCTCAAATCCAACTACTGACTTTACCCGACCGTCGACAGACTCCAAACGCGCAAGTTCACTACGCAAACTTTCAATAGTGATGGGGTAGGACCTAATGACTTCGGGTATCTTCTCCACCCGTGGAATCAATTGGCGAATATAATTCGTTAAGTCCTTCTCTGAGCCATAAGTTCTAAGCAGTAAATATAAAGGAATCCAAATACTCCGTTCATCAGGTCTGCTTTTGTATACTTCTTTAAGCGCCTTATACGACTGCTCACTATACTGCTCAAAGTCAAACAAGTGATTGCCAATTTCGGTCATCAAATCAAGGTGAAGCCTTCCAACCATATGAAGCATTCTCCTTAGGTCCACGACACTGGCAATCAACTCCTCCCACAATATTTCAGAAACGGGAAGATTTATTACATTTTTACTCCACTCGATAAACGCACCAATCTCAGTCTCATCTTTTTGGGTAAATAACAGATACATCCATACCTTGACCGCTCTGTCTAAATCCTTACGAACCACATGACGCTTAAACATCTGCTCGGCAATAATTGTGGGAGCTACACCTTGCTCTAGCAACTCGTTCTCAATCGTTTCATCGACCAGATCTTCAGACTGAAAGCCAGCATCCAAGGCCTGATCTACAATAGAGCCCGCCTTTACAGCATCGCCCACTTCGATCAAAGAGACCTCTATAAATTCCCTATACAATGCTAACCGGTCATCTACCGATCGCTGCGAAATTTGAAAATCCAGAATAGACTGGTAAGAATTCCAATGACCAGATTGGCTAATCAGCACGCGCAAATAACCCAGGTCATCATCTGAAGCAGCCGCCTCTTGGCAGTAGTGTAGCAAACAAAACTCGGCATCAAGACCGCGGCCTGAAAGTTTTGAAAACTCCTGGTAGGCTTCGTAATAGTAATTTAAGCGTATATGATCATTTTCCGCCCTATCTGCGGACCACCGAAGAATCTTAGCGCGGTAGATCCCAGAGTCAGCAAATAGGCTGAGGAGCGACTCCGTATCAATCGGTGGTAATATGTCCATATCAACCAATAAGGAGCAGTATTTTTTTTGCAGTTCTCTATCCTTACTTAGCTGAAAGCACTTTACAGCCTCGCGTACTACATCTTCATCATTATTATTCAGATCTATTCGTTTATCGTAAATTCGCGCCAGGTAAGAATATTTAACAACGTCTGAGCTTCGAGAAATATTTTCAATAGCAAGAACATACCATTCATCGAGTTGAAGCACGTTCTTCTCTAGAGATTCTAAAGAGTCCAAAAGATTCTCAACCTCGCTAAAGTCATCTTTCGAGCCGTAGAAGTCAAAGCGGCTATATAAATGATTCTTCTTTTCTGGTTTCAATAAGTATATTGATAGGGCGTATTCGTTTAAGCTTTTTTCAGAAAAGAACTGGTACCTATTGAGCAGAATATCGTCCAGCAAATCGACTTTATCACTACCAACAAGCTGATCTAATCTCAAAGCGAAGCATTCACTAATTGCTGCTTGATCAGACTGCCGCACTAAATATTCAATAACAAAGTCAAATGAACTTTGGTCAATCCAGCCACTACGTAATCCAAGCATGTAGAATCCCACAGACTGCGCTGAGTCAGCTAGATATTGTAGACACAACCGTCCAAGTTCGATGTAACTTTTAGCTAAAGTAGCTTTATCATCACCAGGAATAACTGTAGCAGCCCAAGAATCAATCAACTTCCTCCAAGTGGACTTATCGAGTTCAAGACCTTGGACTAACTTCATTTGAAGATCAATATCAGGAAATACCGGTAGGATATCAAGCAGCAAAGATGCTCTTCTTTCATCGTTATCATAATACGAAAACAGCTCCTCCCTAAGCCTAGTCACCGTAGGTAGGTCAGCCGACCTAAGCGCAATATATAGCTGAGACTCAAGTATAGGTATCATTCCAGCAGAGTTCTGGGTTGACCGGTATATCTCTAAAAGCTTAGAAAGTGCAGTAGAACAGTCAGAGTCAAGAGCTA
>JANQHA010000506.1 GCA_028282865.1 Oligoflexales bacterium | reverse complement strand
TATCTCACTCATTGACCCGATCGAAACACCAGCGTGCTTAGCAAACGCCCGCAAACTATAGCGAGAATGGTTGCGGCAGCGTCGCAAGTATTCAGATTTTATGACCTCGATATATTGCAATGAAAGCCTCCAATTCCAACCTAGATAATGTAGCGCTAGGCTGAGAGCAAGCTAAAAATGAACAAAGTGATCCAATATTTTGGAGCAAAGTATCTTATCTTCGTAAGGGCATGAACGACAACAGTTGGAACTATTGCTAGCTATACTACTAGAATCTCAAGACTTCTAAACTAATTGTAAGATCTTAGTATTTAGGCCACTAATCCTGCGAGACTGACATCCTGATATCACCGTTTACCCTAGGCTGCTCACTGGCTCCCCTAGAAGTTCCCGAGCCAAATAATAGGCAAAAAACTGCAGTAACACCCAGCAGCAGTGAGAAAAACAGCAGCAAGGTATGGACAAAAATAGCATAATTCATTGAGACCGCTGGGGGAACTCCAACAATCGCAAAACCCAAAGCCCAGCCCGCTTCCAAAGTACCTATTGCAGCAACGCTTTGTATTGGCAAAGCTAATGATAGCTCGGTAAAAACATTTGCGACCATCGCCTTCACCCAGGGAACCTGAGAACCGACAGCAACAATTAATAACCAATAACTAGAAAGTTTTGCGGTTAGCATCAACATTGAATTAACAACGAGCTCGGCATACTTGGCTGCGGAAAGTGAATCACCAAGCAAGTCATAAATAGATTTGAGATTTAAACATAGCCCTCTAATAACCCGCACTTTAAACGGCTTGAGGGCCTTCATTAGAAGAAAAGTGAAGCGACGAAGGTTGAGTAGCAGTAGGAGTAAAGCAATGGTAAGCCCGACTCCAATAGGCTGAACGATACTATAATCAGCTGGGACCTCAATTATCATTGAACCGACTGAAAGAAAAAGACATAACACAAATAAATCTAATAAACGAACAATGATCAGAAATGAAAATGAATGAGACAGCGGTAAATTAGATATCTTTCTAGTGAGAAACAGAAAACTCAACTCGCCCAAACGGGCTGGTAAAAGTAAGTTCAAGGTATTGTGAATAGAAGTGACCGCAAACCACCGGTACACACTAAGCTGGTTTGTCAGGTCAAGTGTTTTCCAGCGGATACTGCGGAGTGCAACGCTGACCACATAAAGGCCTAGCGCTAAAGCAGCCAAAGTAAAATCAATCGACAAGAATAAATAGGCTATTTTTGAAAAGTCTAGCCATCCAAATACCAAAATACCGAGCAGCATGCTTATCGCCAAGCCTACTAGCGCTTTAGTAAAACGACTAGACATGCGAAATAAACTTGCCATCAATAATTTCATCTTTGATAAGATAGGGCTCTTTACGAGTACCCCCATGATAAATGCGCACCAGCATCTCTGCAATAAGGCCCATAGTCATAAATTGAATACCTACTACAATCAGCAGTACTCCAAGTAGTAGCAAAGGCCTTTCAGTAAGAGCGCCCCCCTGAAAAATCTTCCAGTAGGTTAAGTAAGCAGCAATGATACTACCCAATGCTAAGCATATCAAGCCTGGAAAGCCAATCATGTGCATCGGACGAGTAGAAAACTGCATAAGAAACTTAACTGTAAGCGTATCGAGGATAACCCGGATGGTTCGAGTTAAGTTATATTTTGTCTGCCCCAAGGTTCTCGGCCGATGATTGACGGGAACCTCAACTATTTTAGCTCCGATACTCATTGCATGCGCGGGAATAAACCGATGCATTTCACCATATAGGTCCATATTTTTTATAATAAATCGCTTGTATGCCTTCAAAGAGCAGCCGTAATCTCGAAGCTTAACTCCGGTGATGCGCGCTATCAGCATATTAGCGACCTTAGAAGGCAGCTTTCTTGTAAATAAGTGATCTTTACGATCCTTGCGCCACCCCGATATAATATCGTAGCCTTCATCCATTTTTTCCAAGAGTTTATTAATATCATGAGGGTCGTTTTGTCTATCACCATCCATACAAATAACTACATCACCCCTCGACGCGGAGAACCCGGCAGCCATAGCAGCAGTCTGACCATAATTCTTAGCAAAGTTTATAATCCGAATAGTATTATCTTTACTAGCTAAATCGGCTAATACATCTCCCGTTCGATCCGTCGAGCCATCGTTAATTAAAATAATCTCGTGGCTTCGATCGCGCAAAACCTCTTTGAGCTCATCGTATAATAGCGGAATATTCGCCTCTTCATCCTTGATAGGGATCACAATCGAAGTTTCAATCTGAGACATGAGGACCAACCTTTTTCATTTCAAAGACGTTCAAAAAACACAATCCAAGAAACGCTAAATACTTATTATAAAGCCGATGAAGAAAGACTGATCGAGCAGGAAATAGCCAAGTCAAAACACACAGCAGGGGAAAAGTGGGAAATAACCCAAACCTATTACGGATCACAAAATGTTTACCAAGAAGGTCGATAAACTCATCTATTGGCCGATCACCAGGATGACGATCAACCGTAGATGTACGCAACAGCCTACCGAAGAAAAGAAAAGTCATACGAGATGCAAAATGAGCTAAATTTGGCAGACTAACGATAAGCTTACCATCCTTTTTTAGGACTCTATTCAGTTCAGAGATAGCTTTTTCTTGGTTGGCAATATCAAGATGCTCGATTAAGTCTAGACATAAAACCACATCATAGCTGCCACTTTGATACTTCAAATCACATACATCGCCTCGATCAACTGACTCCGACTCATAATTAAAGTCTACACCCAGAATATCGTTGCCTTTCTCTCGGTATTCATTGACCAAGCGCCCTTCACCGCAGCCGACATCCAAAATCTTCTGCTCCTTTGGGACCTTATTAAGAAGATTACGAACTAAATCTAGTTTGCATAGATATACCGGCAGATACCTCCATTTCGGGTCTAGCTCTAAATGGTAATCGCCTTTGTAAAAATATTCGCCAGTTTTAGTATGCATAACAGCTTCCTAATCTACCTAGAATTTTTTTTCTTTATTTTTAACGCGAACAACCACAGCTCGCTTAAATCGCCTAATATCCATCGATATCGAAGAATTATCCTCGATCTTTTTTAGCAGCCGATCTAGCAACCTGCCCTGCGGTACGACAAAAAAGCCCTCTCTTTTTTCCCGAACCATTGCCTTATAGTTGTTTATCAGATCGCTTCTTTCAACCTTTTCAAAATCAAGATTAGACTTCTCTAGGACTGCTCCATTCACTTTGGCAGTCGCCAGAATCGCTACCGGGTGCCCTTCTAGATTTTCAATAATCCACTCGGTCAATCGCAGTCGGTCATTTTTATAGTATCCATAGGATGCAAAAGTTGCTTTGAATGGAAATAAAGCCAATACAAACAGGATAAGAGTTCCTGCAACCACTGCTTTATCTAGCTTAGGGTTAAATTTAAAGAACTTCGAAAAGTCAGAAGCTGAGTTACGGGACCTCGTAATGAAATGGCGGATATGATCTGCTAGAAAAAACACACCTATAGTCGACAAAATCGGTACAAGGACTAATAAAATGATATAGTTTCGCGGAAATAAAACTGATTGTCCGCTCATGAAATAAATTAACAGCGATGGGAACGACATAAATATTAAAGCCTTCCTCCAGTCCTGCTTAAAAAAACTGTAAATTCCTAGCAGCGCGAGTAGCGAACTACCAAGACCTAGGTTACGCACTACATAACCTAAAATTGCACCGAAGTGTGTTAGCCCAGGCTCAATAGTAAACCTACGATGACCAGTAGAATAGTGACTGATCTCTGAAGCCGTATCAGCTAAAAACTGATTATAATTTATAAGTGAGTAGGGGTTTACTACGAAGAAGGTGCAAACAACCGCTAGAAGCATGACACTAAAATTAAGGTAAACATCTTTCTTATATAATATGTAGTAAAGCAGAAACGTTACCACGATAGGCCATAAGGTAAATTTCGACGCCAAACAGAGCCCAACGAGTATGCCAGGAACCACAGCTACTTTAAAAACACTGTGGTCGTCCTTTCTTAAAAAGATGTACGCATAAGACAACATCACGAAGAAAAGCCCCTGAACATTTTCATTAATGTAATGCCCAATATAAGACACAAAACTGCTAGCGCCTAATATGATGACCAAGGTGATCAATAGAGAAGACCTTTGCCCAGTAAGCTCCCGGCCGATAAAACACGCTAAGACTAAACCTATAATAGAAAACGCCAGAAACAACCTCTTCGCTCCCATCATAATGCTTGGGTGCGAATACTTTCGGTTCATCGGGCTGTAATTTAATACATTCGTCGATCTTATATAACCTTTACGCGCCTCAAGAAGATAGCCCATCGAAATGCCAGCCGCGGTCAAGTAGCTAATGAACGCGGACTTCTTATAGTAACTAGGCTCGAAGTCTCCATGCTTTACAACACGAAGGCCATCTTTTAACCGGTGTTGTTCATCAACATGCTCGGAATATGGGAGTGAGTTTTTAATTCGCAGGTCTTGATAGAGAGAAAAAGCACCCACAGTTAATAAAAAAATCAGTAACACGCCATACTTGGCCACGGTTTTTACCATACTTTTACATCCCTGAAGAGCTGGTTATTTTCAGCAATAATATTTAGTTTTCTTGAAACTCCTAGCTGAGAACTCTAATAGAAAAGCGCTTCAAACTCAAGTGATATCCCCTAATACCTACCAAGCCAAAGTCCAGATTAGCTTGGAGAGTTTATATAAAAGAACTGGAGTAGTACCGACTTACCAGAGCGCGGCACCTCAAATGAACTAGTGATACATTCTAGCATAAGCCCAAACATACGCGTCACTATAGTGGCCATAAAGACCTGCATCTTTTGGAACCTCATAAAGAATTGCTGAAAGCACTCTTTGATGATCGTGCTCATACTCTCTGAGAAGTGTCTTGTACCTCTCGAGCCATTTCCCATTGCCTGATCCCAACAAAAACCTAGCTCCAACGTGACCCACCTGATCGTACATAAACTGATAAGCCTCTGGTTGAATGTCAAAACTTTGAATAAACATTGCCGGCAATTTACCGAAGCGTTTCGATAAGGTTTGAAACTCTTTTTCTGCCTCGTCTTGAGTTAAGTTATCTAACATTTTTTGCTCACAGCTAGCATAAGAGTAGACCCCTAACGGGTAACAAATCACGACGAATGCGATAAGCGACTTTAGGTACCAGTAGTTTTTCATAGTAGACCTCTTTACAGTTTATACCATAGGCCCCTACTATCAAGTCATCGGCCCTTAGTCAAACTGCTTGTCCACTTTAGTTTGAAGGCTCACTTTTCATTAGCTGTCATAAAGCGTTCGCTCACCCTCGAAGTCGATAACGTCGATCGTTTCTGGATAAAAACCGTTTAAAAGCACATGCTTTAGGCGAAAAACCATACTCGCGAAGAGTTTCAATTATTTTCCGAAAAATATAATTGACCAGCTGGCCAATTTGGGATACCAAGGGAGCAGCACACAAAAAAAGAGGGGCTAACATGCAGAAAATTACGCATATTTTATTGACATCACTATGTATTTTATCGCTCGAAACCTCGGTCGCCCAAGAAAATCAATCTGATTATGATGTTCAGGAGTGGTCGGCACCAGGTGTGCTTGGGTTAGCGCTGATAAATTTGCAATCTAGGTTTCCAAATATAGAGGTGAATGGATGGAACGTAGATTGGCAGTTAAATCGGGAAGCAAGCTACTGTAAGATAACTGTCAGGAGACCGAAGCGAGGCCTACCAGCAATTAAGGACGAGCAGAACATGCTGCATTGTCTATTGTTTGATAGCCAAGAGGACCGTGAAGCTACGGTGAATCTATCATTAAGAGACGTAGAAGTTTTATCGTGGGGGAACAGAGCTAGCGAAAGTCACTGGCAAAGGAACGGCCTACCTAAAGTGTTTCAATTCCTCAATCAAGATATTAATCTTGCTATGCATAGTGCTTTGCGCAGGACTCGGGAAGCTGGAGAGTCCTCAATATATCGGCAGCACGTAAGCGGTCCAAATGGGATTAGGCATACTAACGCTTACTCATTGGGAAATGGCCCAGCTGGCCCGGACTCGAATTCATACCTATCCTGCACTATAGAGAGTAGTATTAATCCTAGGACTGAAGAAATTTCTATTTACCAGACACGTTGTACTTTTTACTTTCCTGAATCGCATTAATGGGTCCCAGTGATCAGTGGTTTATTATTACCGCCTATAGGCGGTATTTTAACCCTAAAGCCTAATTCTATGATATAATAACGCCTATAGGCGGTTAATTTACGAGGGAATTATGGCTAAAGAACCATCTAGCAAGAAGGTGGAAATCGAAGGAATTGACGAGCTTCTAGCAATACTGAAGAAACACCGAAAAAGAATCGGGCTATCCCAAGAACAGCTCGGCCAATTCGCTAACCTATCCACTACCTCGGTGGGAGAAATAGAGCGAGGCGAGGTTGACCCAAGATTTTCTCACCTACTCAAAATGCTGAAGCTATGCCGACTTAAACTATATGTTGAACCTAAGTAAGGAGCCTAATTGGCAGCACCTTCTCAAAAATTAACAGTCTTTTACAAAGACCACATCGTTGGTCAGCTATCCAAAGATAGCGACGACTTTTGGAGCTTTCAATATGAAAACAGTTGGCTTTCCCTTGATAGCGCATTTGCAATATCTTTTACTATGCCGCTAAGTCATATAGGACCCTTTAGCAATAGAATCACTAAATCTTTTTTTGAGAACTTACTTCCAGAGGGTATGAATAAAGATCGTATCAACCAATCCTTTAGAGACATCGCTAAAGACGGATTTAAATTTCTAACAACCTTCGGGCTAGACTGTGCCGGCGCGCTAACAATCTCTAGCGCCCGTTCTAATTCAGCGGCTAGCCCAGGGCAGCTAACTGAGATTCCAGTCGGTGAGATAGACAGAACGATTCGTGAATCAAAGGATTTGTTTAACTTCACTCACAAAAAATATCATTCAAGGTTTTCTCTAGCAGGCGCACAAGAAAAAGCTGCCATCGTCCTGCGTGGAAAAAAAATTTTTATTCCAACCGGCGAATATCCTTCGACTCACATCCTAAAAATTCCAATAAGAAACATAGGCAACGGCGTTGACTCTGTATATAACGAGTTTTTCTGTATGAAGCTGGCAAGAAGCATAGGGTTTTATGTTCCTAAAGTGCAAATCATCTCTGGAGAATTTCCCTACTTTATTGTAGATCGATTTGATCGCTATCAATCGGAAGATCGAGTCCACCGTATCCACCAATTCGATTTTTGTCAGGCTCTCGGATATTTACCAACCCAAAAATACGAAGAAGATGGTGGGCCGCCAATTCGTGAGCATTACAGAGCCATCATTGGTAAAAGCCAGGTCACTATTAAAGATGCCCTTCGCTATCTTGATTGGATAGCTTTTAACCTCATTATAGGAAACAACGACTGTCACTCTAAAAATATCTCAATTATATATAGCCCTGAGGGATACACCTTAGCCCCGTTTTACGATCTGATATCGACTGCCGTTTACCCTAGAATCGACGGTAAATTTGCTATCGCAATTGGCAAGCCTGGCCGGGGCCAATTTCTTTGGTACAAGCTGCGCCCTTATCACTTTCATGGAGTAGAAAGGCAAATCGGTTTACGTGAAGGTGTGCTACTGAAACGCTTCACTAAAGTAGCCGATAAAGTAAGAAAGGCTTTGCCAAAACAGAAAAAGAATATGGATAAGCAATTTGGGTCACTCCAAATCACTCGAAAGATTGAGCTAGAAATATCTAAAAGACTGCGGATCTTTAAGCAGCATAAAATCATCGCCTAAAGGCGATATTTAAAAGGAAAAACCATAGAGATCCTATAAATACCGCCTTTAGGCGATAGATTATTTTAACCCAGCCAACTGCGATAACGCCGCAACATTCATCTTAAGAATTTCAGCCGCCATATCAGGACGCACTTTTTCAATCGTATCGGTGGTTTTATGATAGCTCGGATAACCACTCCAGTCTCGGTCAATGGTCAATACTGCAGGAATTTGCTTTCGCAAATATGGCACATGATCAGAGCCCCATGCATTAAAGGTCGTTGAGACTTCCATATCTGTAAACTCAGCCGCACTATCTTCAAGCAGCTGCATTAATTCAGTTGCGACCTCTTCAGTTTCAAGCAACACACCTAAGGTATCACCTTTAGCATAACCAATCATATCCATATTGATCACGCCTTTAAGTTTATCCGCGTCACCTTCTTCTATTAGCCGCTCAACGTGCGCTTTGCTTCCGTATAGATTTTGCTCTTCACCTGAGAAAAATATAAAAAACACAGTGGCAGCTGGAGGATTTTCGGCAAATACCCGTGCCATTTCTAAAACGCCTGCCGATCCTGAAGCATTATCTTCGGCACCAGGAGCCCTAATCAAAGGATCTTCAGAAGTCGAATCGTAATGCCCACCGACTACATACCACTCATCAGGGCGCTGAGAACCTACTAGCTTAGCAATGACATTATAGGACATGGTGTTGCCCACACTAAACTCCTGAAGACTAACCTCAACCCCTGGCAATTTTCCTAACTCATCAACTAACCAGTTTCTAGCATCAATAATTCCCTCACCTTTAGTATTGCGGTGAAAAGAAGATAACTTGGTTGTAGCATCCAACCAACGCTCAACATCCAAAGCTTCGAGGTTTATGGGAGCGTCTTGGTTCCAAAGCTTCTTCTTTTGTATCCTATAAGAGTTCTTACTTTGTTTTACCAGCACGCGGTTTGGCTCAAAGATAAACAAGCCCGCGTGACTATGAGGCATGTTAGAGCCCTTATCCTTTTGTAAGCAGCTCAGATCTGGAACCTTATCACTCCTAGATTGAATGACCGAAGACTTACCACCGCTAGCTAAAATATCTGCATCTAAACCATTCAAGTCCCGGCTATGCCCATTGCGAACCAAGTATAGCCTCTCTGGCTTAGGAACAACCGGTAAAGTTTGGTAGGACTGATTGAGGTCCAAAACATACTCTTCAGATAACACCAACATCTGATCATCTAGCTCAGTCCACCACTCAAAAGCTTGGTTTTGTTTCAGACGATCTAGTTCTTCAGGACCAATCTTATCGATATTGATGACATGATAAACTCGTGAAGAGCTATCATGAGTAAAGGAAAAAGCACCCCAAACCACGCCAATAAGTACAGCTACCCGCCAAATATTCATCTAACTACTCCGAATAATTTAGGTGTAATATACCAAAAAAACTGCTTAATTTGCAACCATAGCTTTGCTGGCAATCTCAGACAACCACCGGCCAGCAATCTCAGACAACCACCGGCAATTCGAAAATATCATAGCGGGCTTTATTAACCGCCTAGAATGTGCTATCTCGAAGTCAGCAATCAACCACACTGCAAAAAATAGGTTTTATTATGTACACCAGTGAACATACCACTCTCACGTATAATCGGCACAGTCCTTTAGAACCCACCGTCGCTTCAAGCGATCTGAAACAAGATCTAAAAGGCTATATCGACACCAAGCTACCAATCGTGGCTTTTAACAATATATCGGGATCGATGGCCGGGTATCAATTTGTAAAAGTAGTGGTCGAAAGAGCTAATAATACGATTCACTTCATAAATAACAAGCACTATGAGTTTCACGCTGACTACATTGCCGAACGTATTTTAAAGGTTGATCGTAAGGTGATTCGTGATCAGATTGACGATTTCAATCACAAAGTTTACTTGAGCCCAGACCGAGAATACTGCCTAGGTATTCTATCCCTGCAAAAGAATAGCCGCGGCGAGCAATTCTTTGCATTAGAGACCGTAGAAATCGACAACATGAACTCTGAGATGTTGCTAACTTTCTTCAGTACGGTCCAAAACCATTTGGACCAAAGCTTACAGTTACTTTTCAAACCAGCCAACCACGACCAAGAGACCTTAGTTTCAGAAATCGATCATATAGTTCTACCCCGTATATATAACCACGAGCTATTCGCGTCGAAATCATTCGTATCGTTAAATCCAGGAACCACTCAAGGCCGTCTACGTTGTATAAATGAGTCAGACTATAAAAAATTAGCGGATACAATCGAATGGTATGACATCCTGGTTATGAGCCGAGTTCCCGACAGTATTCCAAGGGTAGCTGGGATTATAAATGCTAAGCACACCACTCCGCTATCCCATACCAATGTCCTCGCCTGTGGCTGGAAAATCCCTAACGCAATTCAAATAGGAGTGTTAGATGAAATCGCGACCAAGTCGCTAGACGGAAGTTGGGTTGAATACCAAGTTGATAACAATGCCAGCAAAATTTCGTTAACGAAAATAGCCGAAACTGCAGACCCTGATCTGGAAAAACCGACTTGGACCGTTCACGAAATCCGCATCGAAGAACCTGAGACCAGCAATACTCCAATCGTACCACTTGACTCGCTGCGGATCTCTGACTGCTATCGTTACGGGACTAAAGCTGCAAACTTAGGAGAGCTTCACCACCTATTAAAGGAGGGTTCAAACAGGTTGATAGGTTTCTATCGAGTGCCTAGGCCTCCTAGAGAAAACTTATTGCCACATATTGCCGCGTTTCTTGACTCAGACCCTAGTAAAGACTTGAACATGGCAGCTCATAAATTTATTTGCAAAAAAATGAGGGTTCCAAGAGGCATAGCTATTCCATTTAGCTTTCAAAGAGAGTTTTTAGAAAGCTCACCTCAAATACAGCAGGCACTGGGAAAGCTAAAGATGGCTTTGGAGCTGGGGGTCAAAGAAATCGATTCACTCTGCTTGCTTATTCAAAGGCTTATTAAAAAGACTAGGTTAAGCAATAAGCTCCACGATCAGATCGATTCACATATAGCTCACTACCTTGCGGGAGTAGAGAAGTTTGTCGTTCGAAGTTCATCTAACGCTGAAGATCTCAAAGATTTTTCAGCTGCGGGCATGTACGAATCGGTTAACCATGTCACCACCGCCGATAGAATATTTAAAAGTATCAAAGAGGTTTGGGCGTCGTTGATCTCACCTAGAAGCATCCACCTACGCCACCAAGTAGGAATTTCTCTAGATGACTCTTACATGGGAGTTATCGTTCAAGAGGAGG
>JANQHA010000338.1 GCA_028282865.1 Oligoflexales bacterium | reverse complement strand
ATCTTCATCTTCCAGATATTGATGCTGATAGAGTTGATGAGCTTAAAATTGATCCTGGATTTACAGAGGCTACTCAAGCTAGAACTTCTAGTACAAAGAATGTATCTTACCGGATAAATAAAGCTTTAGAACTACTAAACTAGTATGACTCCTGTAGATGTTTTATACGATGAATATTTATCAATAGTTGGCTATTTGAATAAGAATTCACAGCCATCCTTATCCAGCGATGTTAATAAGTACTTTAAAAAAGTCATCGTTCTTTCTGCAGCCAGCTATTTCGAACATAGGGTTCAAGAAATATTAGTTGATTTCATTGTAAAGGAAACTAATAATCACATTCCTGCGCTTAATTTTTTTAAGAAAAAGGCGATTGGTATGCAGTATCATACTTACTTCTCATGGGGTGAGAAGGGGAAACCTGACAAGCCTGGAAAAAATGCGAATTCATTTTTTTCATTATTCGGCGAGAACTTTAAAAAGCAAGCACAAGAACGAGTAAAACAGTCTTCAGAACTTGCTGAAGCAATGGAAGCATTTCTAGAAATCGGCCATCTTAGGAATATTCTGGTTCACAGTAATTTTGCAGCATATAATTTTGATAATAAAACAACGGAAGATGTTGTAGACCTATACAAATGTGGCATACCTTTTGTGACATTTATTGAAGAGCTGTTGCTTAGTTAGGGATGTATAACATTTCTGTTGCAACAGATTGACGAAAGCGACTAGTACATCGCATTGGTGACAGGTTAAGTCTTTATGTCATTTGTCAATGGGGTTTGAGAGGATGGTTGGAAGAAAAATTGTTCAGCAGAGCGCTGACGGTCAGGAAAAGGAGCGACAATCAGCTTAACGTTAGGTTTTCGTTTCCGTTTAACAATTCCTAAATCTTGATTTTCTGGAGCAGCGAAATACTTGACGGGGTCAGAAGTCAACCCTTTTTGATGAGCGACATAGAAATGATAAAGACCTCGATAAATCATCTCTAAAGAAATGTAGTCGAAAGGCAGAGAAAGTTCATCGGCCACCGTATCGCCTAAATCCACCAACACGTTATAAAAAAGCCAAGTCCCCCAAATCTGTAACTGCACTCCATTGAGGGAGCCTGTCCAGATATAACTAAACCCGAGTAGTGCGATCGCCGTTCTCGTAGTGGTGCGACACAGCTAAAATGAGGTATTAAGATTTTGCTTAAAAGGCTTTTCTGATAAGCAATTTAACCATTTTCTAATGAACCATTTAAGGCGTGTCAGACCAACTAGTGCGACACAGCTAAAACTGTGCATTAGATGTCGAGTTAGAGCTTTGATAAGTTATCGTTTACCCATTTTTCCTAATGCATCATTTAAGGCGTGTCAGTCCACTACTACCCCGCCGATAGGTTTTTGGGAACGCACCATGCTCATGAATTCCTTGAAGCCAGCGATCGCAGCCTAACAACGCCCATGCACACCGACCGCCGAAAGTAGCTCAGTATGATGCAGAGGTTATCTGCGGCGGGTGATGGGCAACGTTAGCTGACAGTAGATCAGCTTGGTAAGGAAAGGTATGGAATTAGCGATCTCATTGGCTAAGATTGAAAAATAGTATTTGGCAATTAAGTTGTGCTGTTAGCTGGCAACGAAAGAAATGAAAGAAAGACCTCTTTTAGAAGCAGTTCTAGAAAACACAGAGGTTATCGTAGACCAGTTCATATCTAATGACTTGGTTAAGGATATCCCACTTGTCGGAACAGCACTTAAGTCTTGTAAGGCAGTTGCAGACATCAGAGACAAGTTGTTTTTGGCAAAGATTTCGCGTTTTCTGACCGAACTTAATTCAGTAAGACCTGAGGTCAAAGAAGTCCTCAAAGGAAAAATGACAAACAATCCGGAGGAAGCTAAAAAGGTTGGAGAGGTTGTGTTGCTTGTTCTAGACAAAATGTCTGATCTAGAAAAGCCGGAAATCCTTGCAAAGGTCTTCCTAGCTTACATATATGATCAAGTAACTTTTGATGACCTTAGGCGCATAACTGAAGCAGTTACCCAAGCATTTGTAGATGATTTGAGAACACTTATTGACAAAGATAGTATTCCTGATAAATCACAAGAAGCATATTTACGATATCTAACCAGTACTGGTCTAACAGAAATTGTTTCAAAAGAATCGTATGACGAGGCGGGAAATCTTTATTACGAGTTGACTGAACTTGGGCGTAAGTTCTTAGAAGGATGTCGGTATGCAGATGGGCTTGTCAGCTAACCCTTCAGTGCAGCGGACTGCTTGTTCGAGCGGCGACGGTGTGGCAAAGTTTAATTGCAGCCGCTGACTTTTGTCGTTAGCTGGCTTCGTTTTTTGCTTGGGACGAAAGCAAGGCTACTTGTTAGCGTCTGAATTTTCTGGTTCTTGCAGCCCTGGTATAACCAAGGTATAACTAAAAGAGTAGGGAATTACAGTTAAGGTCACTATGAAAACTGCAATTTCGCTCCCAGATTCGGTGTTTGAAGAGGCGGAAGCACTAGCTCAGCAGCTAGGATTATCACGCAGTGAGCTTTACACGAAAGCATTGCAGACATACCTGAAAAAGTACAATCGCAATCAAATTCTGCTCAAGTTGAACCAAGTTTACTCAAAAGAGTCCTCTGAACTAGATCCAGTGATGGCAAGGATGCAGTTTATGTCTTTGCCCCGTGAGGATTGGTAATGTATCGGG
>JANQHA010000284.1 GCA_028282865.1 Oligoflexales bacterium | reverse complement strand
GATAAAACGGTTTAAATATATGAGGTAGATCTTGTTTAGATATTCCTCGCCCATTATCTTGGACAAAGAATTTCCAGAATCCATTTTCTCGCTGCGCTTCGACTTTTATGACTGGTGGCGATTCACCTCGGTATTTGATTGAGTTTCCAATCAAATTTTGGAATAGGTGCTCTAGACATGCTTTATGCATGTATACGACAGGTAGCGGTGACACAATAATCTTTGCATTAGTCTTTTCTATTTCGGTTTGTAGGTTTGAGCTAACACTTTCAATTAAATTTCCCATATCAATCCAGTCTCGCTCTAGTCCAGATTTTTCTGAGTAACAGTATCTAAGAAGGCGGGTGATGAAGTTTGACATTGAGTATGCTTGCTTCAAACCTCTCGCAACCAGTGCCTGATTATCTTCGCTTAGCTCAGATTCATCTTGCTGTAATAACGAAAGGTTGCCAATGACTGCTTGAAGTGGGTTTTGTAAATCGTGGGCAGTTACTTTGACGAAAAGGTCTAGCTGCTGATTGAGTTCGCGAATGGCATTTTCACTCCTTTTTCTGAGAATGAAGTTACCGATTTGGATGCCTAAGTCTGATAACATCCGGCGGAGATTCTCATCGTGCTCTTTACTTGTTTTACTGAAAAACAGCATAACCCCAATTACGTTGTTCTCACCTAGGATTGGGAATGCAACTGACGCAGAAAGCCCCAATTCCGCCATTAAAGACTTTCTTTTAAAGCAGGCATCATCAGTAATTTCTTTCGTCCATATAGGTTGTTTTAGCGCCCAAGCTAGACCTGGTGTACCTGATCCGGGAGAAAATGAATAATCACGGTTAAAATTCAGCAATTTACGTATATCGACTAAGTCCGAGCTCCAGTAGCGGTCGAATATGAGTTCGCCTTTGTCTTCGTCCAGCTCCCAGAATTCGCCCACGCTCCAGCCGAACTCTTCCCCTAAGCTTCTTAGAATTTGTTCAATGGCCTGTTTGATAGTTGGTGAGTTTGCAATGATGCTGGTTATAGAAAAACGTGCAGACCAGACCTGGCTTCTAGCCTGAGTGTCAAATTTTTTGTAAGATTTTTGTGGTTCCATAGGTGGCCCCCCTTCTTTTTAAGCGGTAGTTAGTTCAAAATTCTTCTATTGAAAAATAGATAAAAAGGTATTTTTCGTTCGTATTTATGGAATATAGAGGTTTTTAGCTATTTTTATAGCCCTGTACGGCTAAGTCATGGCTTTACAGCTTTTATGTAGGATCAAAGGTAGGGCTTGATACATTCAAGCCTTCTAAAGAATAGTGCTATGTTCTAGACTACGTGTACTAATCTTGCACCTTTTAACTAGTTGGGTACTAGCAGGTTATATCTCTAACCAAGTTAAATATTGAAGCATAAAACACTCTAACTCTGACACTTTGAACCACATTATTTAGCACCTGAATATTTAACTTATATAAATGTGCCGGGGCTGCCCTTATATCAACTTTCTCCAGGGTTATTTTGGTTTTGCCAGAAGAAAACCAAGAGTGATCAACATCAACTTTGCTGATATTTAGCAAATGGTTTGAGAATGCTTCTTCAAAAACTAGCGGCTCGTCCTCATCATGACGGTATTTAAAATCTAAGGTTAGGTCGTAACGCTTTGCCTCGATTTTTTTTAAGGATAGCGCAAATTCACACGACCCATACCTCTCCAAGTTTTCTAAAATCTCATAGGCTTCGATCACTTCGTTTTTAAAGCTAAAGCCATCCAGCTCATTGGTTTTCCCTGCTTCTTCTACTCCACAGGAAGTCATAAGCAAGTAAGAGAATAGAAAGATATATAGTTTCATGACGCCTCCATGTCATACCGATAATAGTCTTCGAATTTATTGAGGGCAGGTTATAGATTTACGAATATATTAAAAAACAGAAAATTTTCTGTGGAAATATCTAATATATAGATGTTTGCTCTAACGGTAGCTTGAGCCTTGAGTAAAACGAAGGGATTTCATTTGACGAACTTTCTTTAGGT
>JANQHA010000243.1 GCA_028282865.1 Oligoflexales bacterium | reverse complement strand
GTTGTTAACGATGCAATCATGGCCAATATGAGTATAAACCATCACCAAATTATGATCTCCGACCTGTGTCTTTCCACAGCCACCCTCTGTGCCCAGAGAGATGTTTACATATTCACGGATTCGATTGCCTTCGCCAATAATCACCTCTGTATCTTCACCTTTAAATTTCAAGTCCTGAGGAACAGATCCGATGGTAGCAAAAGGGAAAATAATAGTGTCTTGACCGATGGAAGTTCGACCATTAATCACAACTCCAGCACCAACCCGAACATTGTCACCGAGCCTTACTTTGGCACCAATCATCGCCCTGGGGCCTATTTGAACTCCGCGGCCTAACTCGGCGCCTTTTTCTACCAGAGCTTGTGGGTGGATCACTACACCATTACTCTTAAGTTCGCTGGGATCTACGAGCTCTTCAAACCCATTAAACAATGACTCTTGTCTTTTTATAATATCAGCCATAACACTCAATCCAACTTCGCGGAAAATTCGACCTGCCCCGCAACCTGATCCGCAACCAATACTCGCCCGTTAAACCAGAAAAAATTCTTTCTACGGTTTTGCAACGTCAATTCTAACGTCATCACATCCCCTGGCACCACCGTGCGACGAAACCTAGCACTGCGAACCTCGGTTAATAGGCAACTAGTCGTCTCAGGTTCCGTTAATCGCCCGTATACTGCCGACGTCTGCGCCATAGCCTCAATCTGAAGAACACCTGGCATCACTGGATTTCCCGGAAAGTGCCCCTGAAGCACCGGGTCGGAATAAGAAATATTTTTTATTCCGACAATGCTCTCGCCAGGGGTATACGAAACAATCCGATCCACAAATAAAAATGGGTAACGATGAGGAATCAGAGTTTTAATTTCTTCAACGCCAAATGGAATAGCGATTTCAGAGTCTGCCATCACTATTTTTTACCTTTTTTCTTAGCGACAGCTCCCTTTTTCCCACCATGAGCCTTTTCATAAGAATCGATAACTACTTTAGTCAAATTTATTGGATTTTTTAAATAAAGCAGACCAGCAGTGTTAGATTCAAAAACCCCCTGGAGACCCTGCTTCTTTGCAATTCCTTCGACAATCTTTGCTACCTTCAATGCAATCCCTTGCGTCGCTTTAGCCTCTTTACGTTTTATCTCCTGCTGAAAAGTCATTTCGGAGTTTCTTAAAGCCATGAACCGCTGTTGGAATTCCTGTTGCTTTTTTGCCCGCGCTGACTCACTTAGAATTGCCGCCTGCTTCTTCCAATCCTCGTTCAGCTTGTCTAGCTCCTTTTTCTCCTTTAAAAAGTCCTTTTCTTTGGCTTTAATTTCCTTTTCTAAGGTTGATCTGGCAGCCTTACCTTCTGACACGTTTAGAATCACGGCCTGCATATCCACCACACCAAACTTCGATGCCGCCGATTTTGCCTGAACCTCACCGGTAACTGCAAATAAAGAAGTGGCAAACCCAAACACAAACACAAAAATCATACCAATAAGCTTCATCTTTCCTCCTCCAAAGATTTTTAATAACCCAAATAAAATATAAACTTCATATCACCGGTTTCACCGTTCTCGTATGGATAAGCCCATTCGAACCTAAAGGGAGCAATTGGGGTAATCCAGCGAAAACCAAAACCATAGTCTTTGCTAAAACCATGAAACTGAAGGGACTCTTCGTCATCAAAAACCCGGCCGGCATCAGCAAAAACTAGTGCCTTAATTCCTGCCTCGGGAATCAGCGGCATAAAATACTCTAACTGGAAGAACATCTTCTTGTCCCCCCCCTTGTTTAAGCGACTCAAACGACCCTGCGGGTTTTGCAAGATATTAAAGTGGGGCCCGATCTCCCTGAAGTCATAACCTCTTAGATCATTGAAGCCACCCAACCTATAACGCTCAAAAATTGGCACAGGTTCCCCACCAAGAGGATAAATATAACTAACCACTCCCTTCAAATGGAAAAAGGTCCGGTAAGTTTCACTAAAGTCGATCGGATAATAAAACGAGCTATCAATCCCAGACTCCATAAACTGGAAGTCCCCACCCAACGGTCCACCAGTCACCGACTGGGTCGCTTTAACATTTGATCCAGAAGATGGGTCTAAATAGTTGTTAGTAGAGTTACGACCCAAGCCGAATATCACTGTGGATTGCAAGCCATCTTCGCGCAGTTTATCGATAATAAAGGATTCACTAGAGGTTTTTATTTTAGAAATTTTGTAGGTAATGGATCCTCGAATAAGCTCGATAATCTTACGACCCAAAGTAACGCTACCACCGATTCTACGTTCCTGCAGCTCGATATCGTCAGTCACTTTTCGCACTTCGTTGTTCAAGAAACTAGAGAAGCCTAAAGACCAGTGACTGTCATTAACCCGTGGGTTAGTAAACCCGAGTTCTAACGAGTAGTTTTTGCCTCCATTCCACTTACCAGTCAAACTAGTTTTCCAGCCATAGCCGGACTGGTTCTCCTCGTTGTAGCGTCCCTGACCAAACCATCGATTCTCCACCTTTGACTGCCCAGGCTGAAAACCCAAAGCAGCTTGGAGCTGGCCAGTCGGTTTCTCTTTGACCTTAAACTTGTAATTTAACAATTTGTCGTCTTCGGGGTCACGGCTACGGATAGCCTGCACTTCTTCAAAAAAACCAAGCCTTTCCACGTTACTTTTAGATTTGCTAAGCCGCGTACCGCTGTATAGCTCGCTATCTGCAACTTCAAATTCGCGCCGGACTACATTGTCTCTAGTTTTAGAGTTTCCGACTATCGTAAACTTACCAAAGTACATCTTCTGCCCTTTAGTAATCTCATAATTAATATCGACTGTCGGGGGATCGACATCACGGTTGAATTTAGTTTTTGGATTTACATCAACAAACGCATAGCCTAGATCCCCATACTTATTAACTAACATTTCCACATCTTTTTGAAAAAATGAGTATCGAAATAAGTTCCCAGACTTTAGCTTCATAGCCTCAAACAACTCTTCTTTTGGAAACAGCAAATCGCCACTAACATCGATCTTACCGACATTATACTGCAGCCCCTCTTCGACTTGAAAGGTAAGTCGAACAAACTCACGATCTTGATCGAGCAGTGTAATAGGCTTAGCCACCTTGACCTCGGCAAAACCTTGGTCTCGATAATAATAAGAAATGAATTCTAAATCTCTCTTTAGAAACTCATCTTGGTATAACGAAGCGGGACTCGCAAAACTGGATGCTCGAGTCAACGGACGAGAAAAAAGCTTATTGATGATCTCCCCGTCTGAGTAGTACTCATTTCCAAGAACGTAAACGCTGCCGACACGAACGACGTCACCCTCTTTAACAACAAAGGTTAGCTCAACTTCATTATCGCCGACTTTATCTAGTTTGTAATCGACGCTAGCTAAATAATAGCCTTTGTCGATATACTGCTTTTCAATAACCCGCAAATCACTGGTGATAGTCGCTTCGTTTACGATCGTATACAGCTTGGTTTCGATCTTTTCTTTGATATCGTCTTCGGTAACTTCCTCCATGCCAGCGTATTTAATGGCGGTGATCGCTGGCTTCTCCTTAACGTCAATAATAAGTTTTATACCGGCATCAATCTCAGTCTTCAAAACCCTAATGTCAGAAAAGTAACCAAGATCATAAAGCGTACGAATATCTTCAGCAACTTTATCAGCGTCTAAGGCATCGCCTTTTTGGGTCTTCAAAAGCGTGAGGATGGCCTCCGACTCAACCTTTCCATTGCCCCGGACTTCCATATCTAAAATAATCTCATTCGCTGATGAGGTATTACTCATACCGAACAATAACCAAATATATGTAGCTATAAGCAATAACCTGCTCAATGCATTCCCCCATCATCAACGACTCGCCCATCTTCCATAACAATTCTTGTTGGAAGGCGCCTAGCTAAATCTTCATCATGAGTCACGAGCAGCATTGTAACATCGTGAGCCTCACAGAGTTCGAGTAATAAATCCTGCACAGAGTCTGAGGTCTTCTGATCAAGGTTACCAGTTGGCTCGTCTGCCAATAGAATCGGCGGAGCCATAAGAAGAGCTCGCGCAATAGCGACCCGCTGCTGTTCACCACCAGACAACTCTCCTGGG
>JANQHA010000121.1 GCA_028282865.1 Oligoflexales bacterium | reverse complement strand
AGCCCAGTAGCGTAGTAGATACCGTCTTTGTAAAGGAATGGATCTCGCACTACTTCGGCGTCAATATCATCGTACCAAATCACCTGTCCATCTCTAGCGCTGAGTGCATTAATACGACCGTTACCGCCAGAAACATAAATAGTGTTGTTCCCAGGTGTTATTGTCGTGACTGCTTGCCCTGTTTTCGCGAGCCATATCTTACGGCCATTTTGAATATCAAATGATATGACATCACCGTTTAAGCAGCCGATTAAAAGCCGGCCTTCTCGATAAGCGGAGGTAGTAATATTGTTAACCGTATCAGACCAAATTGTTTTACGGTCACTGCCACCAATTTCCACGCGAGCTACACTACCGTCGTATCTACTCACTAAAATACTTGAGCCTACGACCACAACTTCCCCTACCACGTCGTGGAAACGTTGGTCTAGGTACTGCTCGGCATCATACTTCCACTGCAAGCTACCAGTTTTGATATCCACTGAATGAATCTCTCCGGAAGCGTAGCCGACAATAACCTGCTGTTGATAAACCACCGGTGCGGCGGCACCTTGAAGAACCAGGCCGTCTGGAAAGCCGCCGTCATAAATCCAACGCATAGCTCCGGTGGCAAAGTCAAGCCCATAGAGCTGCTGTCCAGATGTCATTGCGAGTAAGGTAGACCCTGACAGCACGAAACTACGAGAAACAAATGAGTCGAGATTGGCACTCCACTTAACCTCTCCAGTCATAGAATTCACTTTGGATATCTTACCGTCTCGAAAACCTACGATGACCCATTTACTGATTGAAGTGATCGGAGCCGCTAGTGGAGTTTCCGCTTTTAACCACCATAGCACCCTCCCCGTATCTAGTGACTGCCCCGCGATCCAGCGGTCATCCACTCCACCAATTAAAACGCCATCTACGTGAACCCAACCTGAAAAATCAGCTTCAGCCAGCGGCTTCACGCGATCAAGCTCAGGAGAAAACTCAATAACTCCCAGGCGAAATGGCCCTTGTCGCTTCGGCGCGACACATGAAACACTTGTAAAGAATAGGGCACAGCCCAATAACACCTGCCAATGAAAAACGTTCATCACACCAACTTTCAAAATCAACGAATCAAAACCGCCTTCATAGCCCTTGCTTTTTGGGCTTCGACACTTGCGCTATGGTCTTTTATCAAAAGATCTAAAGACTCCCTCGCAGCCTTCATATCTTTCTTTGCCACGAGAACCCGACCCTTCAGAAGGATCATCCGTGGTTTCAAGTCATCGTTAGCTTTAGAAATAAGGGTTTCAATCTCACTAAGGGCCTGATCGTACTCCTTTAGCTCAGCAAGAACATTTGCTAACAAAAAACGACCTTGCAACTCGTAAAACAAAACTCCATTAGCTTTTGCCATTACATCTACGAGGATAGACTTCGCTTCGACAAAATTCTTTTTCTTCAGGTAATCCGATGCCACCCTAAATCCAGCAAGCCAGCCTTCTGGGTAGTCTCTATTATTCTCAAAAAATTCTTTGTACTGCGCGACAGACTTGTCATGATTGGCTTTTACGTCGGCAATTTGAGATTCGAGCAAAGCCTTTGCACTGCGATCTTTTTTGGTAAGTTTTTTTTCCCCTTTGTCATTAATCTTTTTAAGCTCGTCTTGAAGCTTACCCCTTTTCTCCGAAGCCTCCTTGAGCTCGTCTGAATACATGGTTTCAATTTTTGCCAGCTCCTGCTGACGTTGTGCCTTTTTTTGACCTTGGCTATACTGCCACCCCAAGACTCCAACCACCACAACTAGGATCAAGGCCACCGCTGTGCCAATTTGAACCCGATAAGCATAGGCTTTATCCATCCACGACGCGACACTAGTTTGAAATTGATCGGGACCTTTTAAACTCTTGCGAAAATCTTTGTTACTACTCATAATCTCCTCAGAAAACGTACTATAAACATTATTTTATGTATTTTCCAAACTATGCCTACCAGGCTTTAAGCAGGTAAAAACCTGCTCCAAAACCCCATCGCTAGCTTGCCCGGCCAATGCAGCTCACATTCAACCTGTGATATCATATATAAAAGGGCGTATTTCTTCGCTAGCTTTTTTGTTTTTTCGCTAAATTAGCTAAAAGGCTGAGTTATTTATGGCATCTTCCGGATTAGGACAGCGACTAGTAGACAAGGGCCTCCTACAAGAATTTGATCGCAGGACAATCAGAAACTCTAGCGGGCACTATCCAGCTGCATTTGCCAAGGGCATTGTAGCTCTTGGAGTCTTCGATGAAGAGGAGCTAGCCGATTTTCTTTCTGAGCAGACTCACTACGAGCGGGCGCCAAGAGATCTCACAAGCCTTATGGAGGCGGACTCGTTATCTTACTTGGACGATGCTTTAATCTGCCAGCTAGAGATAGTACCACTAGGTTTACAAGGTAAGACATTGACGGTAGCAATGGCAGACCCATTAGACTTAGCAACGGTCGAGCAAATCAAGTTTTTTAGTGGCTACCGGATCAAACCGGTTATAGCAACTAACTCTCAAATTCGAGCAGCATTAAGTGAGCTTATTGACGGATTCAACGCAAAGTTAACCCCTCTAGAAAGCTTTCTTCTCAAGCATTCTGACGCATCTGCCTATAAATCTCGCTTGATGAACTTAGGTAAAAAAGAAGTAGATGTTAGCTCTATAGATACTTCCGACACTGATATCGGCCCTCTAGATTTTAGCGGAGACAGATCAGATGATCATGAGTTTGTCGACTTAGACGACTCATATGACGAAGATGAAGTAGATAAGATTTTTAACGAAAACGTTGAGATCGAAGATGATGAAGTAGAGACGAGTGCACCTGCCGAAGAATCAGAGCCTGAACTTGATCTAGAATCGCTACCCAAAATCGATGGTGATGACGAACCTCAAGACGCTAGCTCTGAAGAGTTAGCAGGACAAGAAGCAGCGGTAGAAGAGGCTCCTGAAGAAGAGGCTGAGACTGAAATCGAAGAGTTCCCTGGCTCTGAGCCAGAGTTAAGTATGTCTTCTGAAACATCTGACCCATCGGAAATGGCCGACATGGTCGCAGCGGGCCTAGCCGCACTGGGCGATGACAGCGAGCCTTCTGCAGAAAGCGAAGAGCCCGCAAGTGAGCCGTTATCTTCTGAAACATCTGACCCATCGGAAATGGCCGACATGGTCGCAGCGGGCCTAGCCGCGCTGGGTGATGACAGTGAGCCTTCTGGAGAAAGCGAAGATCCTGCAAGTGAGCCATTATCCTCAGAAACTTCCGAGCCTTCAGAAATGGCCGATATGGTTGCCGCCGGGTTAAG
>JANQHA010000093.1 GCA_028282865.1 Oligoflexales bacterium | reverse complement strand
GTTCTAGCCGAAGAAGTCAGTACAACTACTAAGAGTGTCCCTGATGAAAATATTCGTAAGTTTCACAAGAAAGTTTTCGACTTAGCAAAAAACAAACGTGCTGGTGCTGCGTTCTTCGAGCGGACACGATAGCAGCGTGTTTTTTGCTAAGTCGAAAACTTTCTTGTGAAACTTACGAATATTTTCATCAGGGACACTCTTAGTAGTTGTACTGACTTCTTCGGCTAGAACAAGTTTGCCCTCTTTGTTTCGAATCAAGAACTCTTCAGAGATTAAAAATTTTAACGAGCTTTCAATCTCCTGTGGTGATGCTAGACCATTAAGTATCTTCGAAATCACCTCAGGGTCTTCTTCAAAGTCCTTGTGGTTAACGCTCTCTTTGACGTAGATGTGAACCCATTCCTTTAAAAGATGATTTTTTGGCTTCCGTTCGGGCAGTGCCCTCATCGGCTTGCTGGAATATTTAGATCCCTGCTTACTTTGCGATCTAGTTAGCATGACCCATTTCTCGAAATAGCTACTTTCCCTTGGGTCAAGACCTAAAAGCTTGGCGAATGATTTGGTGTGGTCGCCCGTTAGTCTGCGCCTACCCTGAGCAATTAAATATACTAGGCTTGGTGAGCAGCAGCCGAATTTTTTTATATACGTGCTGACGTTAAATTTTTTGTCTGACGCCCGCCGCCAACGAAGCATCGCATCGACAAATGCGTTAGGGTTTTCAAACTTTGAGATATCTGGTCTTTCTGGAGAGCTTTGCATTTGTATCTTTACCTATAGAACAAATGAAGTATGCCCGGAGAGCGTTATCATTTATATTTGCGGCAGTAAAGGTTAAATAACTCTTGTATTAGTACTTATGAACTAAATAACTGCTGTACTAGGCTATCTTTAGCTCTCTACACCGCGAGAATAAGCGGCAAGCGTCTTTTTTTTTTGAATGTCGTTTTGAGAACTAGCTTACAGCTACTCTCTGTTATGATTCGAACTTTTACTCTAAATAGCTTTTCTGGCTCTTTTTTCCAGCCTTTTGCCCTCTTTGCACGGGGGTCTAGCGATGCTGTAACTATCTGTAATTTATAGGTGAAATTCTTTTTTTATAAGGTTTTCTAATAAGCCCCCGATCTAATTTTTGAGGCTTTTGGGGTGCTGAGTGGTTATTCTCGAAAAATACTGGCGAAAGACTAAAAGTATTCTACTGTTGTGGAGCTTGATAGTAGTGTGCTTGCTACCTTCTGTGGCCATTGCAGACGGTGACCGTATTTACCGCAGTGCTCATTTTCTCGGGCGTGGTGATACTGGAATCGCTGTAGCTGACGATCAGGAGGCGATCTTTTATAACCCGGCTGGCCTCGCCCAGGGCAAAGGGATTTACAAAAAAGTAGTTATAGGATCACCGCAGTTAGAGTTTTCGTCACGAGGTAGAGACCTATACAATAAATTATATGTCCAAGAAAAGGACCAAACAGAAACCCTAAAAGGTGAGATTGGTAAACCTTTCCATTTAGGGCTTTCAAGCCTCTCAGCTGTGGTTTTCAGACGTGCTGCAGTTGGCGCTATCTTGTCAAATGAAGCGAACTTGCTTGTAAGAAAACACCCCGACCAGGGTGCGCTCGAAAGTGTTAGCGCCGATTTTGCTTCGAACCAAGGCCTGACGTTTAGCTTGGCAGAGAGTTTCTTAAGTGATCGGGTCTTGATTGGCGCGACTGGTAAATATATCAAAAGAAGCGAAGCTGAATTTGAAGCTGGAATTGCAGATGCCCAAAGCATTAGTGACCTAAATACTAGCGATATATTAAAAGAAGGCACAGGCACAGGAGCGGATGTCGGTCTTATGTACATTGCACCAGAGAATCGCTGGCGCACACAGTATTCCGGTGGCATTACTGTAAAGAACGTCGGAGATACGGTGATAGAAAATGAAAGTGGTGAGAAGGTTAGTGCGCTGAAGCAGACGGTAAATGTCGGAGTGGCGGCGGCCTTAGGAACGAAAGTGAGCCGTTTCAAATTGCTACTGGACTATTGGGATGTTACCGGCAATGTCGAGTCAAATGTTTTGAAAAGAATTCACATAGGTACCGAGATATCTGTCGCTGGTTTTATTGGAGTGACCGGAGGGCTTAATCAAGGTTACAGCACTGCGGGTATCTATACAGATATTTATGTATTTCGTGTAGATGCTGGCTACTACACCGAGGAAGTCGGTGAGCGAGTAGGTATGTATCCTGACGAGAGGTACTTCGTCAGAATAACTGCAGGGATATAGGGGGAGTTATGAAGTTAGGAATAGTATTCATTTTGTTGCTATCACTCTCAGGCCTTTATGGGTGTGGTTCGGGGAATGCTTTTTCTGCTTTAGAAAAAGAAGATGCTGCCCAAGACGCTGTGAATGCGCTCGAAAATAATAGCCCCGATAAGGCAATTAAAATACTCGAAAGTGCTCTGAGCTCTGATCCAGAGAATTGGAAATTGGTCTCCATACTTTCGGCTGCCTATGCCCAAAAGCATGGTATTAGCCTTATTGATCTTGCACTGAATATTGCAAGTAGTTCTACGACTTCTCTTGCTAGTGACACTAATCAAATATCAGCTATATGGCCCTATTTGCCGGAGGCTACCGATGAGAATTTAGCTGGTGTTTCCACATCGCTGGACCTGCTAATATCAATTCCCGTAGCAAGTAGAACCGATGCCGATAATTTTAAATTGGCTATCATGAGTACGGCTTCGGTTTCTTTAAGACTAAAAGCTTTTGATACGAACGGAGATGGTGAGCTCTCTGCCGAAGAATTACTGGCTATGGGGCTTGACGATGCTACAGCGGTTCTATCTAGCTTACTAGGTGCGACCCAAGCTCTTGATG
>JANQHA010000016.1 GCA_028282865.1 Oligoflexales bacterium | reverse complement strand
GTGTCTGTAAACAGTGCTATGCTTGATGCATATGCATTGTTTACAGACACGAAAGGAAACCCATCGAGTTTTTTGAAATCGTCTGACTGATCCATCCATTTTTGGAAAGTCTCGCAGCTGTTTGAACACATTCCAGGTAGCTGACACTCAGCCAAGGTGTTTACAACCCTGCTAAGAGAAATGATAGGTCTGTATAGTTCACTGCGGAACTTCTGCCCGGTAATACGACGATAAGATCTGGTTGGTAAATCAATGGATCTTACCTGAGAGCCCAGTTCGTCCCATATTGAATCTGCTTTAGGTCGGTGGGGCAACCCCGGGCCTGGGTCTTCGACTTTATAAAAAAAATTATAATCTCCCGCCAGAGTTGCAGCTGTTGGATGCGAGCGGTAATAGTGTCCTAGTTCGTGAGCAACAACCGCGGCAAATTGAGCTTCACTAAATTTTTCGATAGCTCCTGAGGTGAACGCCACTATATTAGACGTTACATAAACCACTAACTGCTCAGCATCCGTGACATCACTGAGTCGGCTAGAGACATCACATTTATCTCCGAGCAGTAAGCCGTCGCTAGTCTTCGCAAGGGTGCAGTCAATCATTTCATCATTCCAGCGATCAATAATCTCTAAAAGTGCTGCTGAATCCGAATCCACCGTTATGCATGCCTCACTGCGAAACCTAGAAACTTGGCCATCGCTATTGACCATAACCCTTTTTATTACCTTAGGGTTTATTTTCGTTGCAGCTAGCTTTACGGAGATATCTAAACACAATGGGACAGGAATCACCGCAGCATTGACATCAGAGTCGATTAGCACCAGTGGCTTTGGACGAGGAATACCTGATAGAGATTTAGGAAATTGTTTTCTAAGAGAATCATCATAGCGGCTAAACCAGTCACTCAATAGCTGAGTTCGCTTATCCAAGGGGTCAAGATAGCGAATCCGCTGCTTACCAGTAAGCTCTGCGAAGGTAGGCAAGTAGACCGACTCAAACAAGGGTGATGAAAGTTCATACCATAAGCCTCTACCACCTGATCTAACAGGCTCATCGGCAATGTGTTGCAAGGAAGAATGTTTCTCGCGCGTGGGAGCGCCGCAGGACATCAGATGGCAGAAAAAGGCCAAATACGTCACGAGTCTGGTGCATCCCAAGCTAAGGCCCGGAAAATGCTGCATATGTTCTGTCCATTTTTATTGACTGGTTAGCCAGTTTAAACCTTATTTGGCGAGATTTTGCAAGCACATTTTACTAATTAGTCGGGTTATTCGACAGATAAACTTGAAGAAGTTGCAGCGCGGCGGGTGTAACGCCACTGATCCGAGCAGCTTGGCCTAGTGACTCAGGTTTATACCTGGTTAGTTTTTCTACCAATTCGCTTCGAAGGCCAGAAATCTTCGCATAATTAATTTTTGCCGGGATCATCGTCCGGTCAAGCTTTTGCGACTGCGCCATAATGTTGCGTTGCCGTGAAATATAGCCTTCGTACTTAAGCTCAATCCCCGCGCGTCGCAAAGAGCTCTCAGAATAGTTTTCAAGCTCCGAAACGATGGCCTTAATTTCCGCCAAGCCTAAGCCGACTCGCTTAAACAATGCAGAAATTTTTGTTCCGGTATTATCCTTTAAAGTGTAGCAACTCTCAGGAACTCCTACTTGACCAAAAGTGGTGTTAGACAAAAACTCCATGACCTCTTTAAGCTCATGCTGGCGATCTAAATAGGACTGGTAATCATCATCGCTAACGAGGCCAATACTTCGACCGAGATCCGTTAGACGAGTGTCGGCGTTATCCTCGCGCAGATACAAACGGTGCTCGGCACGAGAGGTAAACATCCGATAAGGCTCGTTAGTACCTTTAGTGATGAGATCATCGATCAGCACACCAATATAAGCCTGCGACCTACCCAAGACAAAGCTATCCTCATTCAAAGCTTTCTTTGCAGCATTAATTCCTGCTATCAAACCTTGAGCTGCAGCCTCTTCATAGCCGGTCGTTCCATTCACCTGCCCAGCAAAAAACAACCCAGATACTTTTTTTGTTTCTAAACTGGCCTTTAGCTCAGTGGGGTCAATAAAGTCGTATTCAATCGCATACCCGGGTCTAATGATCTCAGCGTTTTCCAGGCCTTTTATCGTTCGAACAAACTCAAGCTGCGCTTTGAGCGGTAAAGATGTCGAAATGCCGTTGGGGTAAACTTCGCAAGTATCATAACCCTGCGGCTCTAAAAAAATCTGATGTGCAGTTCGATCGGGAAATTTAAAAACCTTGTCTTCAATAGATGGGCAGTACCGTGGACCTATTCCGACAATCTCACCGCTATACAAAGGCGACTGATCTCGGTGCTTTCTTATCACCTCGTGAGTTTGCTCGTTCGTATAAGTTATGTAACAAGGTACTTGCCGTTGCTCGATACGATCCGATGAAAAACTAAAAGGAATGATTTCCTCATCGGAGTGCTGTTCTGTCAGTACCGACCAATCAATGGTTCGAGCATCTAGCCTCGGGGTA
This sequence comes from Oligoflexales bacterium, assembly GCA_028282865.1. GTDB lineage: Bacteria > Bdellovibrionota_B > Oligoflexia > Oligoflexales > CACXFL01 > JANQHA01. Next base: position 4,458 of record JANQHA010000016.1, on the reverse strand, counting down.
GTTCCCGTCTTCATACGGCCAACTCTAAAACCACTACTTCTAATAAAGTCAGCAAGACCTACCGAGGCTGCATCACCAGCACGGCCAGCACTAGTCTTTTCCATACCAAGATGGATCAACCCGTTTAGAAATGTTCCGCCAGTTAAAATAACGCTTTCGGCCAAAAACTCCCCAAAATTTTTACATCCGACTCCTACTACTTTCGCAGCGCTTTCATCGAATAAAAAACTTTCTACACTGTCTTGTCGAATCGAAAGGCCTGGAGTTTGTTCCAGCGTGTGCTTCATGTACCTACGGTAAAGGTCCATATCAGCCTGGGCTCGGGACGACCAAACAGCAGGTCCTTTGCTGCGATTGAGTATTCGAAATTGAATACCAGTTGCATCAATCGCTCGCGCCATCTGGCCGCCAAGCGCGTCGATCTCTTTGACAAGATGGCCCTTTGCCACCCCACCAATTGCCGGATTGCAACTCATGGCAGCAATCCTTTCGACCGATTGGGTCACAAGCAGAGTCCGCACACCCAACCTAGCAGAGGCTAGAGCAGCCTCGCACCCTGCATGGCCACCGCCTACCACAATCACATCGTATCTATTTGAATTCATTTATTAACCCGTCAAATGAACTAGTCTATCGCGCACCAAACACGAAAGGAATACACCAAAAGAACCCATTAGCTACCAGAAAAAGCATTTTTTTTAAAGAATTCAGTGATTTAAAAACAGTCAGCGATACATACATAGCTGTTTTTATTGGAGTTTCACTGTATTGCCAAGATCGCTCGTTTCAGATAGATTAAATCCGCTAAAAAAAAGACCAAATCACGGTACTGCGGTTAGACCCTTAGACATGAAGTCAACACCAAAGGGTATCATTGTTGGGAGGATAGAAGTTTGAGCGTTTTTTCAAATAGCAGCTTTATGGGCCACGAGCAGGTGGTATTTTGTCACGATCATGAAACAGGGTTGAAAGCCATCATAGCTATTCACGATACAACCCTTGGACCTGCTTTAGGTGGTTGCCGCTTTTGGAATTATGCGTCTGATGAAGAAGCATTACACGACGTACTTAGGCTTTCGCGCGGAATGACTTATAAGGCAGCTGCTACTGGACTAAACCTCGGTGGAGGCAAGGCCGTTATCATTGGCGATCCGAGTAAACTGAAGTCGGAGGATTTTTTCCGTGCATTCGGGCGGTTTGTAGACAATCTCGGTGGTCGTTATATCACTGCAGAAGACGTTAACATGACGGTCGAAGATATTGGTTATATTGCCGAAGAAACTAGTCATGTGACTGGGATTGCTGGGGGTTCGGGCGATCCCTCTCCTATCACCGCTCTAGGCGTTTTTGTTGGGATTAAAGCCGCGGTTAAGTACAAGCTTGATAAAGATAACCTCAGCGGAATAAAAGTAGCTGTGCAAGGCATCGGCCATGTAGGAAACTACTTATGTCAGTATCTGGCCGAAGAAGGCGCAGATTTATTCGTATACGACATAGAGCAAAGCCGAATTGATGAAGTTGTAAAAAAATACGGTGCAACAGCCGTAACAGCGAATGAAATTCATTCTGCCAACGTAGATGTTTATGCGCCTTGTGCTTTAGGCGCTACTTTAAACGACCAGACTATACCAGAAATCAAAGCTCCCATTGTAGCAGGAGCGGCAAACAATCAATTACAGGACGAAGCGGTTCACGGTAATTTGCTAAAAGACCGTGGCATTTTATACGCACCTGACTACGTCATCAATGCCGGTGGACTGATCAATGTCTATCATGAAATCAAAGGCTATAATGCTATAAAGGCTAGAAAACAAACCGAAGAGATCTACACTACGCTGATAAAAATCTTCAACGAAGCTGAGCGAGAAAATATTTCGACTCATTTAGCTTCAGCACGTATGGCAGAAAAGCGCATCGCAGAAACCACTGCACAAAGAGGTTCTGTGAGTGGTGGTAAAGTGACACTAGACCGTATTCGAATGAGTGTATAAGCAACGCTCGTTCGAACTTCAGCCTTTAGCTCTTAACAGGACTAGCTTGCCTGAAGACACATTAATTTTCTTAGTTTTTTTATGGCTACCGTAGCGTGAGGTTACGATGCTGATCGTATGCTCGCCAGCTGGCAGCTGGAACCTAGTAGCATAGTAAGCTGCTGGCATTAGAGTCCATGAGCGAGTATCAGCGGTCTCAGTTACTGCAGAGTAGACATTAGCGGCCAGTCCAGCAAATAGCCCGAATTGCTGGTGAGCCTGCTCAGTTAGCTGGCCTTTGGCAAGCAATCGAGCTCCCTGCTTTAAAACTAAACGCAATCTACGATCGTCCAAAGTTTTGGAAGCGATCTGGTCCATGTTCTGCAGCAGCTCACTGTGAAAAGCCTTGCCATTGGTACGAACTCCAACCGACTGTTCCTCGTGACGAAAGATTCTTGGTTTAATCACCGGAAAGGATAACCGTATGACCTGTTTGCCAAACGGTATAACAAAGTCCTTAGCCTCTTTGACCGCGACACTTCCGACCTCATGAAATACAACCACTTCGCCGTGGTTTTGCCTAATACTCTTGTTTTTATTTTTACCGAGAAGACGTTTATACGATTTAACCAATTGGTCCAGTTGTGTCTGCCTTCTTCGCTGCCGTAACAACCGGTAAAGCGCAAATACCAATTGGTCAGGTACACTGGTAGCAAACTCTTTGATGTATAGTCCTTCATATAGCTTAAGGGCCTTTCGGTAGTCGATGATGGCATCATCCACCTCACCGCGAGACTCGTAGATAGCACCTGCTAAATACCTGGCAAATGCGTCTTCGCTATAACGATTTTTTTTGCCATCGTATTTATCGTTAATTTCGTGAAGTTTTGAATTAATCTTTCTAGCCTCAACCCGTGCGCTCTTAAACTTCTTGGCTTCTATAAAGGACATAGCTAGCTGAGTATGAATCGCTACTTTTTCAAAATCCTCCCCAGGATAATCCTGTGCAGAATCGTTGTATATGTAGGTCAAAGCTTCTTTGGAAATACTAGTCGTATAGAGTCGATCAACCAACTTGTCTGCATCAAACAGCAGGCTTTGCGATTGTTTAACCTGTCCTAAACGGTCTAAAACCATCGCCCGCTCTAAAAAATAAAGTAGGCGATTGCGATCTTGCTCTTTTATCGAAGAACTATCGACTTTTTCAAGCGCGCTCTTATACTGGCCACCTCGGTAAAGACTACGAATTTCCTTAGTCTCGTCCGTATAAGAGGCACAGCCATGAATAGCCGCGGTGATAATAACGAGCACGACAGTTTTGACTAGACTTCCGACGTTCACTTCGTTCGCTGAGAATATCTGCCTCTCTCTTACCATTTAGACCCGCTCTGCTTAAATCGTTTCTTAATCCGATATTTTTCGCTCCATTCAATCTCAGCAGATTCAAAATTGGTTAGCGTAAGGTTGGTTTGGTAGGTCACTGTCTTAAGCCCTTTTTGAGTTTGTACGTTGCTAGATAAAGCACCACTAAGCATAAACTGTGCGCCAAGCTGTCGACCACCTTTGAGAGCTTTTTTCTGTGCTACAGCTCCGCTCTTCTGATACTTCAATTCCTTAAGAATTTTTTCGCGGGCTCTTTTATTTAAAAACCGGACCTTTCTAGAGTTAATCAGCTCGTCACGAATAAACTCGGTAAGAGCTCTCGTGTCAATGTGGTCATCAGTACGGTTTTCGACCTCATCGACGATCACAATAGGCTTTTTGCCCTTATGCGCAACACGATAATCAGTTAACCAGTCTTTAGAAACCATCCCTTTAATCATCGCCTCAGCAGTTTTTCGCGCGTCCGTTTCGTTCCAGCGGTCGCTGATAACTTCTACTTTATTAGGGTCTGAATACTCTCCTTCAAAGTCCTTGGAGCAATGAGATAATCCGAGTCCGACCACTATGAAGGAAAAGGCTAAGAAGGGATTTCCGTACCGGCTATTCTTTTTGGCTAAAAACATCATTACTTGGTTTCTCCTAATAAATTTAAGCAATAGCGGTTATCATATACCATCGAGATTCCGACATCGAGCAAGAATCGACAATTTATGGTATCATAAGGAGGAAACTTTCATGATATCTCGGGAGGTTAGGATGAGACGGAAATGTCTGCCAGCGATATCTGTTATAATTTTAATCAGTGGTTTTTCTCTATCCTCTCTTGCTTCAGCTCGCAGTATTTATCTAAATGGAATCGATATTTCGAGCTCCCGAAACCAATCTCTTAAAGACGTAAATTTACGCATAGACGAAAACGGTAATCTATATATCGAAGCCCCCCATTACCAGGTCGACGAACAGCAAAGCTATACGCCTCTAAGTAGATGGGTCCAAGGTGTCAATGCCCCCCGTCACAAAAAACCTGGGAAGCTATCTGGTAGTCGAGCTGTTGCCAAACCCGAAGTCATGGCAAAAGCAGGCAGTAAAAACGAGGCTCCGATAC
>JANQHA010000680.1 GCA_028282865.1 Oligoflexales bacterium | reverse complement strand
TTGTCATCAAAGTGCGCGTAGAATTTCGCAACGTGCGATTTGAGTTGGTCGAAGTCTTCGAGCCATGCTTTCTGATCAAAAGTCGATTTTGTTTTTGCTTGGATAGAGTCGAAAACTACGAGTGTAAATGAGGTGAGAAAAAGGATTTTGGCGAAATAAACAAGAGGTGGCTTCATGCTAGAATCTATCGATTTACGTTAACAATTTAACCATCTGAAATCTCTCTTTTTTTTGCTTATTTTTTAATTTTCCCAATAAAATCAAGAGGTTAGATGGTTGGCTCCCCAGGCACGGATCAGGTCTAACTCTTTGTACCCCCTACCCAGTGGTCTCTATATCTGCAAAAATTAAAACATTTTACGAATACAAAGACAAGAATTTCTTACTTCTGGAATATGTCGAGAATCAAAAGTCGTCTCGACAGATAGCCAATGAAATCGGAGCAAGCCGTAACCCCATCCTTAAGTATCTCAAGGCATTCGACATCCCCATACGCAGCTCAATACCTGAGGGGCGTCGTAAGGGACAAATAGCGTTCGGTCTTAAGGTGCAGAGGGCCCAAGAACTCAAACATCGTCGGGAGCAGGATGCTTTGCAGAAGATGAAGGCTTTACGAGCTCAGGGGTTTAGCTACTGGAAAATTGCAGAAATTCTCAACACGATGGGAATACGACCAAGACTCGAAGAGCTGGATGGAAAGCCGCAACAGTAATGAAAATTTTGAAGAGAAATGGCTACTATGAGTAATAGTAAGTGAAGCTAGTAAAGGATGTTGGAAAAATCCTTTCGCCTTACTTTGGAAGATATGTTCTGGATATATTTATCCCAAGCCGCTGGATTCTTGTCCAAGTTCTTTGAAATCTTAAATAAGCGATATGCCTTACGCTCCTTAATAGGTTTGATCTGTTGATAGGGCCACTTTTTCTGCTCAACAAGATAGGGAGCAATATATTTCACGGCGCGTTTTATACCCGGATTGTCGGTCAGCCTTTGATCCCACAAGTCTATTCCGAGTGCGCTGCTATAGGAAGCAAGCTCCAGGTAAGTCAAACAATTACTCAAACTGTACCCAAGAGATTTCGTGCGTCGCAGTTCGTGTGGCTGAGAACCATCAGGTTGAATTTGAGACCTTATGCGAGGTGTCGTAACTTTCGTAATTTGGGACTTAGCAAGATCGGGACGATCAACGGCAAGCGCCATTGCTATGACGGTGGAGTCATAGCGAGTGCCGTGGTTGTTTTTCTTGGCCTCCTCTTCGCTCCCGAATTCAGAGGAAACAAGCCACTCCAGCATTGCTCCAAGCCATCGATTCATCTGCATTTCATCGCTTGCAGTCCACACCGGTGAAACGCGAAGAAGAGCAAGACTTTCTAAAAAACGCGGCATGAGTGAGATGTCTACGATTCCAACTGCTTGCCCATCGTTTCTTCCCGGATGGCCCTGAGCAAAGCTAAGGTGCGGATTCATTCTTGTTTCAGTGTCAAGAAACCAAGATCGAATCAACCGACGATGGCGCTTCGCGTAGCGAATATCATCGCTCAAATACCAAGCAAGTCCGAACAGATGAGATCGATCAAATATCTGTAACAGACATCGTCTATCGGGCCAGGTCTTTTCGATGCTTGGATTCTCTTGGCCGTCTTTGTGAATATATGGCAAGCCATCTTTTTTATCTGGATCAGGCCAGAGGTAGGTGTTGATGCTGACATAGTCATGCTTGTCACCGCTAGGCGGCACAGATTTCTTGTCGGTGACAAAGCAGTCGGAAACGGAAAGATACTTACCTGCTTCAGCGATAAGATTCTTCACTGATTTGCAAAGGTCTTTTTCCCCATTTTTACAGGCCAACTTTGCTTTGTGCAGAGCATGCTTGTTAAACAAAAAGAGCTTTGGAGCTGCAGCACGAGAGTCTGTTGATTCCTTTACGACAGTTCTTGAATCAAATACTGAAGAGTTTTCAGAAGTGGTGCAGGAGAAGGTTGCGAATAGCAAAAGAAACAAACCAGCCGATCTCAAATGTTGATCTGCAGACGTGTTAACTTTCTGTTTACTGTCCCTCATTTTCGCTGCCCTTCTCTAACATCATCGTGCAGAAACTGTTAACTCTGAAATCAAAAAAACCATTGGGATTCCAATGGTTTTCTCAAAACTCTGTCACTATGTTTGACCGTTCGTTTAGTTCGTATTCTTTAAAAAATCTTAATTATTTCAATAACTTACAAGTGGCTCCCGAGGACGGACTTGAACCGCCGACAAGGTGGTTAACAGCCACCTGCTCTACCAACTGAGCTACTCGGGAACAGCTTTGCCGATTAGAATTGGTACCCTTACAGCTCATTTCTGTCAAGAAAAATTAATGGGTTAGCTGGATTTTCGAATGGTTTTAGAAATAGTTTCCATAATAAAATCAACATCAAAGGGTTTGGTTACGTAGTCGTTGGCACCAGATTCGAAACCCTTCTCAATATCTTCTTGGCTATTTTGGGCTGAGACCATGACAACTGGGACATGTTTTAGCGCACTATGATCTTTTACGATCTGACACAGCTCGTAACCGTTGACCCACGGAAGATTGACATCAAGCAAGATAAGGTCAAGGTTTGTGTTCTCTAGTATCTTGGATAACTGTAGGCCGTCTTCAGCCAATATCACACTATATCCTTCGGCCTCCAGGATGCGCTTTAAAACGCTTCTCATAACCTCGTCGTCGTCAACAACCAAGATATTTCGATTGTCACTTTGCTTTTTAAGATCTCTAAAATCGGTCAGCGAAACGACTTTCTCAGAAACAATCTTCTTACGCTTAATATTCTCAATCCGCTTCTGAAGCGTTTTGTCCGCTGTCGGGCGCTTAATATTTTTTGAGCTCATAACCTTAAATCCGAAGTAAAATACCGTACTCATTAACTATCGACGCCCCCTCTAAAAGCTTGAGATGAATCATTACCGGGTAAGATCTGTCCACGGCAAAAGAGGGATAAGCGGGGAATAAGGGCGATATAAGCATTTAAAATCTCACAAAAAAATGATTTAACTAGTTACATTAGAGGATTTTATGGAACGGCTAGAAATTAACTGGAGACGAGATTTTGGCAGCGAACATGCTAACCAATGGGTAGAGCTGGATCCACCCAGCAAACCGGCCTATCAGCCCCTCTCTAAGGCCCTAGGGCTGGATTCTGGGTGCATAGACTACCTCCATCAAGCATTTGCTAAGAACCTAAACCGCCACACTGGCTGGATCACTTCGGACACGGCTGGGCATCAAGCAGCGGCCATCTATAAACGAGGCGTTCCAACAAAAAATGCGAGAACAAACTCCACTACTTCAACTGGAAGCTATCCAGTAGAGATATCTACCAAGCAGGGGCTTATCAAAGGAGCTCTCAAAACAATTGATGCATTGGTTTTCATAGATCAAAATGTTTACGATGCCTGGGAAGACTTACTTTGCACGATTAAAGAGAAGGTAGTTGTTCCGGTTTCGGAAAAAAATAAATCTCTCGAGTTTATTGCTGATCTATTTCGCGATAATCGGACCGAGAGACACGATGAATGGATAGCAATTGGCGGCGGCATCCTATCGGACTGTGTTTCCTTTGCAGCTAGCTTAAGAAACAAAAAGATTACTTTGATGCCGACGACCTTGTTAGCAATGGTCGATGCCTCGGTCGGAGGAAAAACTGGGGTTAATTTTCCACCCTACGGCAAAAACCAGATCGGTACATTTTATTTCCCAAAAAAAATCATCGTATGGCAGGGGTGGTTATCTACCCTTGACCAAAGAAACCTCAAAGCCGGCATCAACGAATGTATCAAACATGCCGTTTTGGATGGCGATAAAACTTTGCTCAACACCTTATGCACAGATTTCCTAGAGAAGAAAAACTTTGCCAAAAACATGAAGAGGCTTATCGAGGTAAAAGCCAAGATAGTCGCTTTGGACCCTACTAAACGCGGAGTGAGGGCAACCCTCAACTTTGGCCACACATTAGCTCACGCGTTGGAAAGCATCTCTCAGCAGCATGCTGACCAGTATCTACTTCACGGTGAGGCTGTAGGCCTAGGGATGGTGTTTGCCTGCTTATTAAGTGAAGAGGTAGTCAAACTGCCAAGTAATGTAACGTTAAAAATTATTCAGGCGATGATCAAAGCTAAGGTCTTATTAAGCCAGGATCAAATTAGTCATTTCCTAGGGCAAAAGTTAGACAGCCAAACCATCCGGCAGGAGGCATGGAAGCTTATTGCTCATGATAAAAAAATGACCTCTTCAGATAGCGGCAAAAGCTCTTGGGTGCTCCTAGATGACTTTGGCACACCGCACCAAGATCCAGACGGATCGTTTATTAAATCAGTGTCCTACGACCAATTCGATAAAACCTGGGATAGGTTTCTAAGCATTACTGCTACCAGCGAACCAAATTGAATATCAAGATGAAATTTCAAACACGATCGCAATCTACCGGTCGTGGTTGGACTTTCAGGCAAGGCCGCAGGAAAAAATACGACGAAGACAGTACAACGAGGTACGGCTAGGAGGATTTTGACCGAGAACGCAGCATGAAATTTCAAACACGATCGGTATCACATGGTTCGACGGTATTGCCCCCCAACCCTATAAAGAGTCTCAGTAATCTGCCCCAAACTCGCATGCCGAACAGTATGCATCAATTCAGCAAAAACGTTACCACCGCCCATAACTGTCTTAGCTAACTTTTTAAGAGCTTTTTGAGATTCTGTTTGGTGATCGGACCAGAAAGTTTGTAGTCGTTTGAGTTGATCATCTTTTTCGTCATCGCTAGAGCGCATTAGCTCGATGTCTCCTGAGCTATGCTGGTCTGGGTTAGGATTTAAGAAAGTGTTAACTCCTATGATAGGAAGCTCTCCGGTATCCTTAAGGCTTTCGTAGTAGAGGCTTTCTTCTTGAATCTTACTACGCTGATATTGAGTTTCCATTGCTCCGAGGACACCACCGCGAGATGATATCCTTTCAAACTCGGACAACACAGCTTGTTCAACCAAGTCGGTAAGCTGCCCTAAAAAGTAGGAACCTTGGTTAATATTTTCACATTTATTGGGGCCAAACTCTTTATTAATAATCATTTGAATTGCTAAAGCCCGGCGAACACTTTCCTCCGTTGGGGTCGTAATCGCCTCATCATATGCATTAGTGTGTAGTGAGTTGCAGTTGTCGTATAGAGCCAGCAGAGCTTGAAGAGTGGTTCGAATATCGTTGAAGTCAATCTCCTGAGCATGCAATGACCTTCCCGAAGTCTGAATATGATACTTCAGTTTTTGGCTCTTCTCGCTAGCACCGTAAATATCTCTCATCGCAATAGCCCATATCCTTCGAGCAACGCGACCTAGCACCGAATATTCGGGATCGACACCATTACTAAAAAAGAAAGAAAGGTTAGCGGCAAAGTCATCGACTTTCATTCCTCTAGCAAGATAATACTCTACATAGGTAAAACCATTAGCGAGGGTAAACGCTAGCTGAGTAACCGGGTTTGCGCCTGCTTCTGCGATATGGTAGCCAGATATTGATACACTGTAGTAATTCTTAACTTGTTTTTCGATAAAAAATTCCTGTACATCTGCCATCATCTTAAGAGCAAATTCGGTTGAGAATATACAAGTATTTTGTGCCTGGTCTTCTTTTAAAATATCCGCTTGAACGGTTCCGCGAACTTTCATCAAAGTCTCGACAACAATCTTATCGTGCTCAGCTGGTTTTGGAATACGGCCGTGCTCGTGGCTAAACTTATCTACTTGCTGATCAATTGCAGCGTTGAGAAAAAAAGCCAAGATAATTGGAGCGGGGCCGTTAATAGTCATACTTACGCTAGTTGTGGGAGAGCAAAGATCAAAACCTGAGTATAGAGTTTTCATATCTTCTAAAGTAGCTATCGAAACTCCGGAGTTTCCGACCTTACCATAAATATCTGGCCTTAGATCAGGGTCGGCACCATATAAAGTCACGCTATCAAAGGCGGTGCTAAGACGCTTAGCATCTGAGTCTTTAGAAAGATATTTGAAGCGCGTGTTGGTCCTGGAGGGGCCGCCTTCGCCAGCGAACATCCGAACTGGGTCTTCGCCTTGACGCCTGAATGGAAATACACCGCCAGTGTAAGGGAAGCTACCAGGATAACCCTCTTTTAAAATAAACCTAGCCACCTCACTCTTTGCTTCGTAAGGGGGCAAAGATATCTTGGGAATTTTTAACCCGGACAGTGAAGTAGTACTCGCATCGACCCGCACATCATTACCTCTGACCTGGTAAATAAACTCATCAGAGCTATACCTATTTTTAACATCATTCCATTCGTCAAGAGACTTTCTAAGTCGTTCGTCAACTTGCCGCCACAGGTTATCGGCCTCGGCATCTAGTTTTTTCTTAGCTGCAGCATCCAATGAGTCAGAGTCGTTTGCAGCTCGAAAAAAAGATTCCGATTTTTTGACTAGCTTAACCTGATTCTCTGCCCATTGATGATATCTTCTAACCGACCTAACGACATCGCTTAGATAATTAGCTCGATCGTCGGTAATCAAAGCGCTGCGGTTGGATGACTCCAATGAATACTCTCGATCAGGATTGACTTTATAACGCGGTTTGTCACAGGATTCATTGATTTTAGAAACCACTGCTCGGTATAAACCGTTTACTCCATCATCAGAAAAACGAGATGCAATAGTGCCAAACACCGGATAATCGTGATCCTTCATTCGCAGGCCTTGAAATCGGTTGCGTCTCATCAAGGTTCTTACATCTCTTAGTGCATCGGGAGCCTGACGCCTCTCGTATTTATTGATCGCAACCAAATCAGCATAATCAAGCATATCGATCTTTTCGAGCTGAGTTGCGGCACCGTATTCAGCGGTCATAACATATAAGCTGATATCAGAAAGCTCCAAAATCTGGGCATCACCCTGGCCGATACCGCTAGTTTCAACAATGATAAAATCATAGTCTTGAGATCTCATAACAGCCACAGCATCAGCAGTGACTTTAGCAAGCTCACTACCGCTGCCTCGGGTGGCAAAGCTGCGCACAAACACCCGGTCATCTGATATGGAATTCATCCGAATACGGTCACCTAACAGAGCTCCTCCAGTTTTACGCTTTGAGGGATCAACACAAAGGACACCAATCCGAATCTCTGGAAAGTCCCAAAGGAACCTGGAAATTAACTCATCGGTCAAAGAGCTCTTACCAGCCCCACCGGTACCGGTGATTCCTAACACCGGAATTTTTTTGAAACGCTGTTTCTCTTTAACGGTTGCGATCAAGTCTTCCACCGATGTAAGCCGATCTTCCAGCAGGCTAAGCGATCTGCTCACCTTCATTTCTTGGCTGCTAGCATCCGTAACCTGCTCGGTGTAGGAAAAGTCAGACTCTGATAGCATATGACCTATAATTCCGTTGAGTCCCCAGTTCTGCCCATCCTCTGGACTATAAATTCTCGTGATTCCTGACTCATGGAGTTCTTCTATTTCGCTAGGAACAATGACACCGCCGCCGCCGCCAAAAATCCTAATTTGACTAGCACCACATTCGTCAAGAAGCTCACGAATGTATTTGAAGTATTCCATGTGTCCACCTTGATAACTGGACAAAGCTATCGCTTGGACATCTTCCTGAATAGCTGCCTGGACCACCTCTCGCGCGGCACGATTATGGCCTAAGTGAATGATCTCAGCGCCGCGAGCTTGAAGCAAGCGCCTCATAATATTGATACTAGCGTCATGGCCATCAAATAAGCTGGTAGCAGTGACGATTCTTATTTTATGCTTTGGCCTATATTCCTGATAAAACTGGGCTTGATGAACACCATCAGCTCCGGCTTCTAATACCTCTAATTCTTGACGCGACATACCCCGGACTCCAACCCATTTTCAACATAACCGCTGCACCAAAAATAATGCTAACGATGGTCCCATTTAATACCAATAACCCAATCGTTTTAACATTTTTCTCGCTACCAGCCCCTAAGTCTAATTCAGCAAAAGAAAACAGGCAAAAGCTTTGAAGATAGTAAGCAGCAAAAAAAGCCAAAACTAAATAAATAATTGTTTTCAGTATGTTATAAAACTCGAAGGTCACTCGGTTACCGCGCAAACCCAAAAAAAGAATCAAAGCATTGAAGCTAAGAGTCGCGGCGGCGGTTGCTGCAAGACCGACATGTCCGTAGTTCTTGACCAAAAACAAGCTACAAACAAAGTTAACAGCAATAGCACACAAGCTTATTTTCATAGCAAAGCTTGTTCTTTCAACAGCGTAATAAAAAGAGCTCAATACTTTTACCAAACCATAGCTAACCACTCCAAAACTATATGCATATAAGGCAGCAGCAGTCTGCTCGGTATCAAAATGACTAAACCTTCCTCTTTCAAAAAAAAGTTCTACCAGATGCACTGAGTTAGCCTGCAGAAAGACACAGCATGGAACCATAATCCATAAAATGAATTCTAGCGCCCGCTGTAACTCTATTGAAACCGAACCATCGACAACACCTTTTGCTGCTGAGATCTTCCGAGTCAAAGCTGGCAGCACTGCGGAGCCTACTGCAACACCGAACAAGCCGACAGGAAGCTGAAATAGCCTAAAGGCGTAACTCAACCAAGAAACTGCACCGGTTCCAAGAGACGTAGCGAAGTTAGTAACGACCAGAAGATTAATCGGAGCTGCGCTGGCGGCAATAGCTGCTGGCATCATAATTTTAAAGACTCTTCTAACATCTGGGCTAAACCAACTTTTGCTAAAACTCCAGGTTTCTCCCCTTATCAAATCTCGCCAGACAAAATAAAACTGGATCAAGAAATGACCGAGACCTCCCAGTAGCACACCAAGAGCCAGCCCAACAACCTTTGGATCTGCTACCTTGGCTTCAACCCAAAGCGGGGCATGTACAGACAAGTGACTCGATAAAACTAAAGCGCCTAAAATGTATCCTAGATTCAAAAAAATAGGCGCCAATGCACTGATAAAGAACCTGCCGCGTTCATGCAGTACCCCCATCACTACCGAGGCGAGCACAGCAATACCTAGGAAGGGAAATAGCAAACGCGTCAATCCAACCGTATAGGGGAGAAACGTCTCCGGGCGCCCACTATTAGCGGAGTATAGTGTAAAAATCTTAACAAGATGCGGAGCTGCTAAAAAGCCAATCAAAGAGACTAGAATTAAAATACAAAAGGAAATCCTCAACATATCGAAAAGAAGTTTCCTTGCCTTGGCGGGATCTTCCGACGCTACGCCGGTATATACCTTTGTAAAAGCTCCGCCCAAAGCGCCTTCAGCCAACATCTCCCGAAACAGATTGGGAATCCTGTTCGCTACAAAAAAAGCCTCTAGTAAATTTGATGATCCAAACACAGCTGCTAGAACCATATCTCGAACCAAACCGCTCACTCGGCTAAAAAAAGTACCCAAGGTGAACAGCAGGCTATTCCTGGCAACTGACATCCGGTAGATCCTCCCATAACTATCTTGAATGACTTAGCAAAAAAAAACTACTGAAGTTTTCGCCAAACCGGCCGATTGCGCCCCTGAGATGGGTGTTTTGAATGCTAATTTAGAGGAAAGGTAATACACATGTTAATCAAACACTATTTACAAATCGCGGCGCTAAGTGGAGCCATATCTCTGGCATCTTCATGTTCAAGTGATGATGATAGCTCGTCCACAGCTGTCAGTAGCGCAACCAATGTAGAGGAATTAAAGCTAAGTAGTGCGCTATCACTCTCGTTGCCAGATCACTACAGTACGTCTAGCAGTTCATTGGCGCTGTCAAACACTAAAAGATCGAAGCAAGCTTGCGTCGTAGGAAGCATTGCAGATGAAGCTTTGAGCCAACTATCAGAAGTTGCAAACATGTTCTGCCACTTTGAAGTGGAAAAGGACAAAATTGAATTCGGCAAAAAGACTCACATAACATTCTCAGGATCACAAGCAAACAGTGGGTCAAGTTTTGACCTATGGATTGATAACTCAGATTCATCACAGCTTGTTGTCTACTTCTGTGAAGATAGCACTTTAAGCCAAAAAATCGTTATCAGCGGCTCAACCACGACCGGAAAAGCTAAAGGATCGATGATTAACCAAGGCTCTTCAACAGAAAATGGAGTCACTTATACTTGGAAAGACAGCATTGTTTTTGACAATGGCTACACTACTGACGGCACAGTGACACTTACTTCGCAGTCAGCACGTACCGAGTCATCTGGCGGTTCAAACAAACTTAGGGTTGACCTAAATATTGTAAATGACGGAGTAAGCACTATTTCAGCTGCAAGAAAAGGTCAGTGGAAAGGCGATACATTTGAAGATCGCGGAGTAGGAAAGTCAAGTAGCAACTACGCTATGGCTTTATTCTACGGAAATGGTAGCCACGCCGGTGAGTCGTATAACTATCAAAAAGTCGCCTATTTCGACACCGACATGTATAAAATTCAACAAAGTGTATCTGATGAATTTCAAAGTGGCGGGACTTTAAACGTTTCTGATTCTGATTTACCAGAATTTTTAGCAGATGATTTCTCTCCTGAAAGTTTTAGTTCATCAGATTGGGACTGCACTGGTACCGAGGTCACGATAACATTAGACCCTGATAGCAGCGAGCATCAAGCTTGTTCAAATAGGGACGATTCTACGACAGATTGTTGGGACTCAAATACTTTTGAAGACGGTGACGACCACAGTGCATAATATTTAGTAATATAAAAAGAGTTAAGAAGCTGTCGACGTATGTAGGCAGCTTTTTTAACTTTAATGATTAAGAAATGAAGGAGGCCGTTACCGTTTCTCTTAACTAGTCTTTAGGTACTTTCAGATCAACAACAACAAATTTCGCAGCAACATGGAACAACAACAGGAATAAACAACTGAGGTACCAACCTCCTACCAGCCTAAGAGCAAGGCCTACGCCAAAAAACATTGTTTTTTTAATCTTTAATTACAATAACTTACAGAAATAATGGCTAAACAAAACGTTCGCAGTATAGCGAAGTGTCAAAAAAACTGACACTTTTTCTCAATTTTTAGTAGGCACTTATTTCTCCAGTCCTTAACGGCTTTTACCGGCCACTTTTCAGTATAATCATAAATAGAAGCCCCAATCGCTTATTATTAATGGTTCCAAGGAGTAGACATGACTTGTAATCGCCAAACCTACACGCTGTTGATAGGTATACTAGTTTTCAACCTTTCCCAAGTAGGCCATGCTAGATCTAAGACAAAGCTTCTGAAGCAGGACGACAGGCCCAGCTCGATATATATCAAATTTTCTATCGATAGATATGTCGCCGTACGTAGCTCGCAGAATTTCAGTTCCGTAAAAGCACCAGGGTTTACCAGGCTTCATACCAGAGGAAAACCTGACCTCTACACTGAAGGAAAGACTATTATCATTCCAAAAAACTATGAACCGGTTCTGCATATTATAAATCGCACCACCGAAACTGTGCCAGACATCAATGTAGCCCCATTTCAAATAAAATACCGGTGCAGCACAATAGGACCGCAGAACTTTGAGATCGACG
>JANQHA010000610.1 GCA_028282865.1 Oligoflexales bacterium | reverse complement strand
ACCGTATGGGCTGGCGGACCGCCGACAAAAATGCTGACTCGAAGTGGCTGCCCGAGCTCAATGGCTTTGGTGTGATGCACACCGATTCCACGGTGTATTTGGTAATGCAGTCCGATTTCCTTATTTAATAAGTAGTCGTTACCATTCAATTGAACCCGGTACATACCGAGATTTGATTTTAGGGTCTGATTTTTGTCTGGGTCCTCGCTATATACCTGGGGTAGGGTTATAAATGCGCCGCCATCATTAGGCCAAGACTTGATCATTGGCAATTGGGAAATACTAGTCTCATTTTTTGTGACAGGTCCTGAGCGTACCTTTTTTGGTAGCGAGTAAAGGGCTGTAAAAGGTGCACTCAAATAGCGCCAGGGCTGGCGCAGAGCTTTGTGCGGGTCACCCTTAAGGGTTATAACCTTGGCGACCTTTGATAGCTGGCGTCTAAATATAAACTCAGCTCTTTTTTCGGTTCCAAATAAGTTTGATACCGCTGGAAACGGGCTGCCTTTAACTTTTTCATAAAGGATGGCAGGCCCTCGTTGCTGGTTTACCTGAAGATGAATTTGAGCCATCTCAAGCTCTGGATCAACTTCTTCAGAAATGGTGAGTAATTGACCATGCTTTTTCAGGTCTTCAATACAATCTCTTAGACTGTGGTAGGACATAACTCTCGATATTATTAGCTACTGTAACCGTATGACTCTAGCGCTAAGGTTCTTCTGCTTTCGAAGAGATGCAGCTGCTTTTGAGGCGAGATTCTTCGATTCAAAGACCCCTCTTCTCACCCGGTATATGATTTCTTCTTGACGCTGCAACGGGGTATAGTAAGCCTGAACGCCCTGCTCAATCAAATGTTTAACCATATTTTCTGCTTTAGATCGATCACGAAAAACCTGAAATTCTAGTGTGAACTTCGGGTTTGCTTGATAAATGGCTTGGCGCTCATCTCGTGAGGTATTTCCGATGGTATGATAGGGAAGAGTTTTAGGCGCGGTAGCGGTCGTTTTCTTAAAAACTTTTTTTATTTTAGATGGTTGCCCCCGTTTTTCGAAGCCGAAGTAGACCATAGTAGATAGGACCGCGACAAACATGCTAAAAGCCATTATGATGCGAGCCAGCTTAAGTAGCGAAGGATTTAACCTCATAAGTTCTCCATTTCTGGCTCTCATTGTATAGTTTTTTTTGGGGTTTGACATCATGATGTTTCGGGCTATACAGCCTAGTGTGTCTAGCTATTGAGCATTTTTTGGTATCGTTGGTAAGGAAGTCTTTTGGCTAAGAGCTCGCGTCAACATATTCTCCTTGAGAAAGTTAAGACCCATAATCTCAAGAATTTGGATGTCCAGTTTCCCAGCGGCCAGATGACGGTCGTGACCGGGGTATCTGGCTCAGGTAAGAGTTCTCTAGTATTTGACACATTGTATGGTGAGTCTTATCGGCGCTACGTCGAGAGTCTATCGAGTTTTGCTCGCCAGTATATTAAAGCTATGCACAAGCCTGAGATCGGACGGGTGGCAAATCTACCACCAGCCATTGCCGTGCGTCAGGCGCGTTCTGGTGCGACTTCTCGGTCTACCGTTGGTACGATGACTGAGTTAAGTGATTTAATACGGGCGATTTTTGTAAGGTTGGCTGTAATTATTTGCCCAGGGTGTGGCAAGAGGGTTGAAAAGGATACCCCTGAATTAGTTTGTGATAAGGTCCTGGCAAACTTTTCTGGCCAAAAGATTATGGTGGTAGCGCCTTTAACTAAATGGCAAGGGGTGTCGGGATCTGAGTTAAAACGACAGTTACTAAGCCAAGGCTTTGCAAGGGTTTTAATTGCGGATGAGCTGTTGAGGTTGGAAGATGTCAAAGTCTCCATGCTCAAACTTGATGCGCGGGTTGTGATAGACCGAATAACAGTTAATCCTGACCAGCAAAGGCGGCTCACAGATGCTTTAAGTTTAGGCTTTAAAGTAGGGCGTCACCAAGTTGATATTGTTGGTGCTAAGAAAGAAGAATCATTTGTATCGAGTTTATCCTGCCCCGGATGTGATCGTGATTTCATCGAACCTTCACTCGCCTTGTTTTCTTTTAATCACCCCTATGGAGCTTGCCCGACATGTCAGGGCTTCGGGCTAGAATCTGTTGTCGACGAAAATAAAGTCATTCCAGACCTCGGTTCTTCTTTAGCAGAGCGCGGGGTTGCCCCGTGGAATTTTGGTAGGCCAGATCGGATTTATAATCAGGCTAAACTATCGGCAAGCTCGGTTGGAATTGCTTTTGATAAACCGTTTCATAAATATACAGATAAAAATTGGCGTTGGTTGATGCAAGGCGATGGCAAGCGTTTTAGCGGTGTTAACGGCTTTTTTCTCTGGCTTGAGTCGAAAAAGCACAAGATGCACTACCGCATCCATGCTGCTAGGTTTCGAAAGTATGTCACTTGCACTAGCTGCAATGGTGGTCGGTTAAA
>JANQHA010000540.1 GCA_028282865.1 Oligoflexales bacterium | reverse complement strand
GTCACAGAAATTATTTAGCTCTTTTTATGAAAACCTTGATTTAACCCGGCTAAAGTCTATCTCCGAGGAAATTTTGAATCATAGAGCTAGATAATTTCTGTGACTTATATGATAGGTTAGCGGCTATAGCCCCATCGTCACTCTTTGAATTATTAATATACCGTGAGAACAAGCTACGCATTTTAACCCCCTAAAACCAATTTTAGACGGATTTGAGCAAAAAAGGGTGGGATCCCGCCGGAAACAAAGGTAGAACTGTCAATATTGTAGACACTTGTAGGTTGTCTAACGTAATTGATGGAATGCCCCTATAAGTGGTTTTTTATATAAGGTATTAATATTAATGGTTTTTATAGCCAAAATCAACCCTCATCACCCAGTGTAGTACATGGCATGTCACTTGCTGATATATAGGTGAGGACGTCGTAAAGACCCACTCATTTGGCTAAGTTGATAGAGGTAAACACTATGGACATTAAGAAAGACCAAACAGAAGCTGAAAAAAATGTCGTTTCAATTTTCGCTGCTCGCCGCAAAAGCGATGAAAAAACTAGCTCAGTAGATGAGTCTCATGAAGGCTTTGAAGAAATTGTTAAGAAAAACAAACTTGCGCAAGAGAAAATGAAAAAGGAACGCACTAAAGTAAACCAGTCAGTTCTACGCTCTTATCGCCTTAAAACGTAGAAGAAGGTTACCCAATACGCAGACTTGACCATACAACCGGTCAAAATTACGAAGTTCTAGTGATTTATTGTTGTTGTTTTATGTTGATGTTGTTAATTGAATGTTGAAAGCGGGTGTTGTAATGGAAAGCAAAGATTTAAATTCTAAGAAATCAAATATTCTAGATTTCGAATCATTTAAAAAGAAGAAGATCATCGAAAACGAGCTCACTAGTGATCGTCAGCCTCTTTATATTAGTCACCTAGAAGGCAAGCTTAAAGGTACCCCACACGAGCGCACGACTAAAGCAGAAGACTTTGGTGATCGTATTGGACGGATCAGAACAAGCTTGGATAAAATCAATCGACTTATGCAAGAGCTTAGGAAAGTTTCTTCAGAGTCTCCTAATAAAGATTCCAAGATACGACCAATAACAAAGCACTAAAGATGTCGCTCGATCGAGTATCAAAGATTGCAGATTCGCAGCGAGCTAAAATAACTATTAAAGATGCCAAAGAATTAATACCGGCTCTAGCGGGTGCGAGATTTGATATTTCCGCTGTAGGAGCAAGGGCACTAATCAAAATCGTTACCTGGGTGTTCAAGCAGAGCTGTAACGACTCTAACATTTCTAAAAAATCTAGCCGAGCACTCTTAACTAAATTTCGAGACGCAGGAAGACGCTCCCCCCCATGGAAGCCGACTTCTAGCCGGATACCTGGACGCCCCCAAGATGGATCAGATGGCAATCGGATTAATAGATGGCTTTTACCCGACAACCACAAATATTACGCCAACGAAATCATAGCGACACTTGTGGAAGTAAAATATATCCTCCAAACTTTATCTATGGCCAACGCTCCTGTTACTGAGTTAACTAAACTAACTAGAGAGCTTTTCACACCTTGGCTGTTAGAGCATGAAGTCAAGCCTGGCAGATATCTCGACCCCATTCAACTAGCGC
>JANQHA010000464.1 GCA_028282865.1 Oligoflexales bacterium | reverse complement strand
TAAATCCTAGCGGGGTAGTAACCTCGTTTAATAGCGCCGCTGAGAGGTTGCTGGGTATCGATGGTTCTGAAGCGACCGGAAAGTCTGTGGAGAGCGCGCTGGGCCCGTCATTGACAAAAATTTTATGGCTTCCAGTGCTGCAACGTATCAACGATGCGGGGACTTATAATGGTGAATTGAGCCTGGAAGAGGCTGACAAAGCGCTTACACTTTTTATGGCTGGACTTCGCATTCATAGTGAATCTGGGGTCGACCTAGGCATTGTTTTAGTTTTCGATGATGCTACCGAACAAGCCAGAGCCCAGAGAGTGGCTGCATGGCGTGAGGTGGCTCGGCGGATTGCTCACGAGATAAAGAACCCCATAACGCCTATAAAATTAAGTGCCCAGAGGCTATTGCGGCGCTACGGGGCAAAGTTTGAAGGTGATGATCGAGAGGTTTTTCAGGCCTGCATAGAGACGATATTGACCCAAGTTGATTCTTTGCGGGATTTAGTTAATGAATTTTCTAAGTTTTCTCGGCTCCCGGCGATACAGGTCGAACTGGCTCAAATTAATGAGATTATTTTAGATGTTTCGTCTTTATATCGTATGAGTTACCCTGCCATAGAGTTTGATACCACAGGCCTGAAGGATGACCTTCCGCTTGTAATGATCGATCGAGAGCAGATGAATAGGGCTATTGTAAACATTGTATCTAACTCCGTTGCTGCTGTGGTGCAAACTGATACACCCGGTCAAATCGTCTTCAAGTCGATGGTGGTACCACACTTAAATGCGGTTAGAGTCGAAATTGTTGATAGTGGTTGTGGAATTTCTGATAAAGAAATGGACCGGGTTTTCCAACCTTATTACTCAACAAAAGAGGAAGGAACCGGTTTGGGCTTGCCTATTGTAAGTCAAATTATTTCCGACCATGGTGGTTATATTCGGCTGGTTTCCAATGAGCCCCGGGGGACTAAGGTTTTGTTAGATATACCCTTGGGCGAGAAGCCACAGCCGAAAACTTAGGTGGTATTTATGTCTACTTCAGAGGTTCTGAAAAGACCTTTAGCATTGATTGTTGATGACGAGAAGAGCATCTGTCAGTCACTCGATGGTGTTTTGTCTGATGAAGGCTGGGTAACGGTTGCAGCTCATTCTGGAAACGATGGCATTAAGCGCTTTGTAGCCGAAGCTCCCGATTTAGTTTTGCTGGACGTTTGGATGACCGGTATGGATGGCATCGAAACTCTTCAGCGACTTAAGCAACTTCGAAGAGAAATCCCTGTGGTTATCATGAGTGGTCATGGGTCGATAGAAACCGCGGTTAAGGCGACTAAACTCGGCGCATTCGATTATTTAGAAAAGCCTCTGTCTATCGAGAAGTTACTGCCGATGTTAGAACATGCGCTGGTTATGAGAGAGCAGCGAGAAAACTCTGGTCCTTCGGGAGGTCCGCGGCATATCTTAATCGGAAAATCGGAATCTATGAAAAAGATTCGAGAGCAGATTCGTTTAGTCGCTCCAAGGAATGCATGGGTGCTCATTGCAGGTGAGAATGGTACCGGAAAAGAGGTTGTTGCTCAGCTCATTCATGATGCTAGTTCGCGCGCTGCGCACCCTTTTGTTGCTATAAACTGTGCTGCAATTCCAGAGGAGTTGATAGAAACTGAGCTCTTTGGCCATGAAAAAGGTGCATTCACTAATGCGGTTTCACGGAAAAAAGGCAAGTTTGAGGTGGCCCATAAAGGCACCTTATTTCTTGATGAAATTGCAGATATGTCAGTCAAAACCCAAGCTAAGATTTTGAGAATCCTCCAAGAACAGAAGTTTGAACGGGTAGGTGGTAGTGGTCCTATAGATGTAGATGTTAGAGTTATTGCCGCAACTAATAAAAATTTGGAAACAGAAATCGAGGCCGGTAATTTTCGTGAGGACCTATACTACCGTCTGAATGTTGTCCCGTTCCATTTGCCAGCACTTCGCGATAGAGGAGAAGATATCATTCTCCTCGCTCAGCATTTCATGGCCGAGTTTGCTGCAGAACTTGGTGATAACATTAAGTGTATATCTAAGGAGGCTAAAAATGCGATGCTTAGGTACTCTTGGCCCGGTAATGTCAGAGAACTTAAAAATACTATCGAGCGCATTTGTATCATGGTCGCTGGTGACGAAGTGGAGTTAAGCGACCTGCCTGATCACATCGTTTCAGCTAAAGACAATAACCGCAACGTTGCAGGACACATTGCTGGTGATTTAACATTAAAAGAAGCTCGAGTTAATTTTGAAAAATCATTTATCATTCAAAAGCTCGAAGAGAACGATTGGAATGTTTCTCGGACAGCTGAGGCGATAGGAATAGAGCGTAGCAACCTTCATCGTAAGCTGAAGTTGTTTGAAATTGACCCTCGTCAACTTAGGGAGTAACCGATTTATGACCGAAAAGGTGGGCTTTGACGTAAGCGAAAAATCAGGGGCTTTAACGATTAAAAGCTCTCATTTTGGGCAAAAAGATCGACCATTTGGTGATTGGGAAGTCGTGCCTTTTGACGACGAGAGGCTGCTCCTTCAAACAAGCCGCAGCCGTCAAAGCATGGGCAGCGATCAGAATCTTGAAGGTGCTTCTCGCTGCTCTATAAATGTTTTTTATGACCTAATGATTGGTCTTAGCCTTCGTAAATGGAGCGGCGTCGTATCAATTGATACCGGTTTTGGTGTGAATCGGCTTTACTTGGAGTCTGGACAACTTACTTTTGGAGCCTCCGCGATCATTGATCATCGACTCGGAGAAGTTATTTACAGAAATGGCCTCATATCCCTGGACCAACTCACTGACTCTGCGGTCAAGGTGACTCGAGAGCTTAAGTTTGGGCAAGTGCTTTTAAGTGGAAAAATACTGAGTCCGGTTGGCTTGTGGGAGGCTTTAAAGCTTCAGGTACTCGAGATTCTTCGCTTCTCTTTTCTATCGCCGCAGGTATATATCGAGCTTCGAGCTGGAAAGGATTTAGCGCCTACTGGGGTGGTTTTCGATGGTGACACTGAGCGGCTTTTAGAGGAAGCTTATTCGTTTGGCCAAATGTTTCGCCAGTTTGTCGGAAGGATTCAAAAGGACTCAGAGATTGTTGTGCACTCGGAAAACCAGCTTGTTTCTAAGTTTCAGCCAGGAACGTTTGTTGGGGATCTTTTGCAGTTAATAACGGAAAACTCCCAGGTAGCTTCAGTGATAGAAAAATCCAAGTTACTTTATTTAAATACTTACGTGTCTATTATGTCTCTGGTTCATAGCGGGATCTGCGAAGTGTCATCAGTAGTAGAGTCGGAGATTCAAAGTGGCGCACAAGCAGTACAAAAGGTTAAATCGCAAATAGATGCATACTCAATGCTCATTAAATCTAGTCGCCAAGCCTTCAGCAAAGAAAACGTTTTCTTTCCTATTGGCAATATAAGGGAGTTTGTTCATCGGTTGAATTCTAAGGGATTCGTATCGCTGTACTTAAATGAAGAAGGTTATATTCACCCCGAGAGTGTGCTTAGCTTGTACAGCCAGTGTTACGATAGTGACAGCCGTTCAGATTACTTTGCTATGCGAATCGATGCTTTGATTCAGTTTATTTTGCAGCTGTCAGGTGACCTCCTGCCTTACGAAACGGCCAAAGCCTTAAAAGCAGATTTTAGAATGATTCGGCCATGAAAAATAAAAGAGATCGGTCCCGCGAGCGCCGTAGTCACAGTAAAGCTTCGGCGGTAAAGGGCCATTACTGTATAGACTCTCTTTCGGCTGTTTATGAATACCTGCGGCTTCGCCCTGAGGTAGTTATCAACGTTTTTGCTACCGCAAATGATATCGAATCAATGAAGAGAGAGGTCGTGAAGCAGGGGCTTAGCTCCGAGATTGTTATGCCTGTGGAGTCGTCACAGTACTCGTCTACTTGCGCTGTTGTGAAGCTTCGAGAGAAAAAGTGGGATGTTTTTATCGAGGAGCTCGATGGCCCTGGCAACGACATGGTCATGATGTTAGATCATATTACGGATCCTCGTAACTTAGGCGCTATTATAAGAACCTGCGCTTTTTTTGGAGTTAGTTCCGTTATTGTGGCTTCAAATCGGCAGGTTCTTTTCTCGCAAGCTTCGGTCAGTACGGCAATGGGTGGCTTTGCTTTGGTCGACCTTATAGTTGTCTCTAGCTTAGCAAGCTCGTTAAGCGCGCTCAAAGAAAGTGGCTATCAAGTCTACGGTGCGGATCAAGACGCGGGTCAGACGTTATTAGCTGGCTCGGAGGGTAGTAAGCGAGTTCTGGTTTTGGGCAGCGAGCAATCTGGGCTTTCTAAGTCTGTCAAAGAGCAGTGTGATGGTTTTGTAACGATTGAGGGCTCTACGGATAGCCTAGAGTCTTTAAATGTTTCTGTTGCCGCGGGAATATTGCTTCACTCACTGACCGTGTCTTGAAATTCATGCCGCGTTCTCGTCGAAAAGCCTCCTCGCCGTACTAATTTTGTACTGGCGTCGCCGCCTTTTCTCCTGCAGCCTTGCCTGAAATCCAA
>JANQHA010000402.1 GCA_028282865.1 Oligoflexales bacterium | reverse complement strand
GATAATGTCGCCACGTCGAAAGTTGCTAAATCAATCCCTTCAGCCTATTCCTCAAAAAACTTTACCGAGCAAAGCAACAGCGGCTCTAAGACCCCCGAGGTTGATCAGCCGATTAAACGGGCATCTGATAAACTCCAGGGTTTAGCACGGATTAGAGAATTAGCTCGAAAGATCGATAGCTCTGTCAAAACCGATTGATATAGCGCTTGTGTTATTATTCTCGGGCACGCGATAAAGCCCTATGGCGACTGAGCCATCGGGAAAGACCACTCTACTTTGCCTTTGTATTGTCAAAAGTCCCAAGTTCCATAATATTGGATTGGTTGATATGCTGATCTAGTTTTGGGGGACTTTATGACCGATCAGGTTTGGAAAGCGGACGAAAGCCGAAGCTCTGCTACCCATATGCAGCGATTTGTTAATCTTGCTAGTACCAAGACTTCTCGGGTTCGAGATTATGACACTCTTTACCGCTGGTCTATAGACGAACCAGTCGAATTTTGGGGGGTGCTGTCAGAATATGTTTCCCTAAAGTGGATTACTCCCCCAAAACAGGTTTATTTACCGCCAAAAAAGTCAGAAAGTATTTTGGGCTCTGAGTGGTTTTTAGGGAGCCAAATCAACTTCGCGCAGAATATGATGCCTTCTTTCGAAGACCAAAGGGAGCTAATAGTATGTTACGCCGAAGGAGGGCAGCGCAGGTCTTATAACGGTGCAGAGCTTTGTAACGATGTAGCTCGTGCGGCAAAAGCGCTTAGGAAGCTCGGGGTTAAAAAAGGTGATTGCGTAGCAGGGGTGCTGAGTAACGTACCAGAGGCGATGATTGCGATGCTTGCCGTGGCTTCGATTGGAGCTATTTGGTCCTCTTGCTCTCCTGATTTTGGTCTCGGTGGTATAGTTGACCGATTAAAGCAAATAGAACCCAAGTGCCTATTCTTTACTGAAAGCTATTCTTATAATGGTAAAACCCACTCTTTTCGTAGTGTAGCAGAGTCTTGCCTGGATTTATTGCCTACAGTTATCTGCTCGGTATCAGTTAATATTCCTGGGATTAGCTCTGAAAAAGATGGCTTTAATAGGACCTCTATGACGTCTTGGCAGGCGTTTTTAGCAACCAGCGAGCTTCCCAAAGACAATGCCAAGCCATTAGACATTGACTTTGAGCCTTTGGATTTTTGTCATCCCCTTTATATCATGTTCTCTTCCGGTACAACCGGCGTGCCAAAGTGCATCGTTCACGGCGCTGGTGGAACCTTACTTCAGCATAAGAAGGAATTAATGCTTCATTGTGACCTGAGGGAAAGTGACAGGCTCATGTACTTCACTACTTGTGGTTGGATGATGTGGAATTGGATGGCGTCTGGTTTAAGTACCGGGGCCACGTTGGCCCTTTTTGAGGGGTCTCTGAGCTTTCCTAAACCTGATGTACTTTGGCGATTTGTTGCAGAAGAGAAGGTTACGGTGCTTGGTACAAGTCCCAAATATTTGTCTTATTGTAGCAACCACCGGTTGGAGCCGAGCAAGCAATACGATCTAGGGGGTCTTCGTACTATTTTATCTACCGGAGCCCCATTACTTCCTGAGCATTTTGATTGGGTCTACAGACAGTTTCCCAAGGTACATTTAGCCTCGATCAGTGGCGGTACTGATATTATTTCCTGTTTTATGCTAGGTAACCCCCTCAAGCCAGTTTATCGCGGCCAAATTCAAGGTCCGGGGCTTGGAATGGCGGTTGAAGCATGGGTCGATGAAGAAACGGGCTCAGTACAAAATCAAAAAGGTGAGTTAGTTTGTACCAAACCGTTCGTATCTATGCCTGTAGGTTTCTGGCGAGATCCGAGCGGTGAAAAGTATCGATCAGCCTACTTTAATTTCTACTCTAGCCGCACTGTATGGAGGCATGGGGACTTTATCGAGTTCGACTCAAATACGGGTGGTATCATTGTCTACGGTCGCTCAGATGCCACTTTAAACCCCGGAGGAGTGCGAATTGGCACTGCCGAAATCTACCGACAAGTCGAGTCTATGGAACAAATAGCTGATAGCATCGTCGTAGGTAGAAACACGGCTAATGGAGATATTGATATCGTGCTGTTTGTGAAACTGGCCAATGGGGTGGCATGGGGTGATGAATTGAGAACAGCTATCAAGGAGCAAATTAGGCGCGAGCTTACGCCCCGTCACGTGCCTGCCCTTGTCCTAGAAGTAAGTGATATTCCCTATACTCGCAGCGGGAAAAAGGTCGAATTGGCTGTAACCCGGGCAATTCATGGTGACGATATAGACAATATGGCAGCTATAGCCAACCCTGAATCTTTGGATCAGTATACTAATATCGAGTGGAACATTTAAGCACTGGAGGCAGATTATTTTGGATGAAATGATACCTAATGATGACTTGAGATCAGCTAAAGAGCTTCAAAAACATCGTCGCAAGCAGGAGTACCAGAGGTACAAAAAGTTCATAAAAGAGCAAAAACAAGCCGAGAAAGAGGCCGTTTTGGAACAAAAAAAGGCTGACAGAAAAAAAAATGACCAACTTTTATGGGATAGCTTATCGTCCGGTTTGGGGCAAAAGAAAACTCTAAAAGAACGCGAGAAATATGATCAAGAAAACAGTGAATAACCTGATATATAAGGGTTTAAGAGGCTCGCCTTCCTGAAGCTGTTTGTGGAAAAACCACTTCTCAGATCTGAATCGACTCTGTTTTGATCTACTATTCTAGTGCGAAAAGTAATTTTTTTGATAACTAACTCTTGATTTTATGGGTAGGGTTAACGTAATTTAAAACCTGTAAGTAATTTTTAATTCAATCTCTGAACGGAGGGGCTTTCAATGGCAGCCAAAAAAAAGAAAAAAACTACACGTAAGACAGCAACAAAGAAGAAGGCAAAAACTCGCTCTACTGCGAAAAAAACAACTCGTAAGGCAGCGACTAAGAAAAAGGCAAAAAGTCGAGTAAAGGCGACCAAGAAGAAAGCTAAGGCTAGAAGTACTGCTAAGCGTACTAAAACTACAGCTAGAGCAGCTTCTCCGCGCAGATCGGCTCAAGACCTTAAAGTAAGAACTGCAGGTTTTGAAAGAGTTGCTAAGACTCGTACCAA
Source organism: Oligoflexales bacterium (assembly GCA_028282865.1). GTDB lineage: Bacteria > Bdellovibrionota_B > Oligoflexia > Oligoflexales > CACXFL01 > JANQHA01. The sequence goes on along the minus strand of JANQHA010000402.1, from coordinate 1,728 downwards.
AAGCCAGGTTCTATCTGAGCTTTCTGAGTCAACAGGTCTTTCTAAAAAGGAAGTAAGCAATGTTTTCGAAAACTTGACCGCTCTTATGAGCCACGACTTGACAAAAGGTCCTGGTACGTTCCAAGTTCCTGGTCTTTTGAAGGTTGTTGTTGTCCGTAAGAAAGCTGTTGCAGCTAGAAAAGGCACTAACCCTTTTACTGGCGAAGAAATGATGTTCAAAGCTAAGCCAGCTCGTAATGTCGTTCGTGCTCGTCCACTAAAAGGTTTGAAAGACTTAGTCGGTAAAAAATAAGTTCTTTTAGACAAGATTGAGAAGAGGGCGTCGTGTCGGCGCCCTTTTTTTGTACCCTATCAACCCTGACCAGTATCATGTCTATAGGTATTTTATCCATTTAGGAGCGATTTCCGAGCAAGGTTTGATGACAAAGTCTCGTTCCTTTGCACGGGGGTGAGGTACTGTAAGGACTTCAGTGTTAATCGGTACTGGGTTTTCGTTTTGGTCCATAACTAAGATGATATCTAGATCGATTGTTCGGTTTCCCCAATGGACCAGTCTTTTTCGCCCAAGGTTTTGCTCTATCTCGAGAAATTTATCTAGCAGTTCTGAGGGCATTAGGTCAGAGCAGCAGATAAGCGCAGTATTAATAAACTTTTGGTCTGCGGCGCCAATTGGGTCCGTTTCATAGTTAGATGCTTCCGCAATAATCTCGCATCCGAGATCAATAATTTTGCTTTTTGCTGCTTCGATATAGTAGGTGCGATCGCCAATATTTGACCCTAGAGCAACTAGATAGCTATACATGCTATTATTCCCAATAGTTAGTGGACCCGACTAATGACTTCTCCGTCTTCTACCATGAGCAGCCGCCCATTGCGATCAAATTGGGTAGCAAAAAAGTGATACATTTTCTCAGTTCGGCCATATTTAAAGACCACCATTCGTCCGTCTTTGCATGTGAAGGAGGTTTGAGATCTGGCAGTTAGTTTTCTGACCATAAAACAGCCGTATTTTTCCGATAGTGCCTTGACCATCACCCAGTAAAGCCTGGCTTGGGTGGGAACTTTTTCGATATGTCCAAAAAAAACAACCGATGACCTGTGTTTGCCGAAGATTCCTTCTTTCGAAATGGTGATGTTTCTAATTTGGTTCTTTTGAGCCGACTGTATTATAGAGTTTTGCCATGCAATGACGTCGATTTGGGACGAATCCGCTGGCTGGGCAAAGATCCATAGAGTTACAGCGAATATTACTTTATATAGGCTAAGCATGTAGTGACTCGTTTCTTCAGAAAAAAATAATTTATCGATTTATTAGTTACTAAGTAGATTCAAGGTTTATGCCAAACGAGAGCCAATTGAGCCATATTATAGCTGGGTCTATTGTCTAATTTCTTAACAACTGTCAAAAAGAAATACAGCTTAGAAGTAAATGAGCTTTTTAACGGGGATATAGGGTCTCTAGAGCGGCATAAAACCGGAATATATTTTGCTTTTAGGCTTCTGACAGGCTCATTTTGTTTGGGCCGTGGTATTGATGTTGTTGTAGAGATGAGGTGAGTGATGCTCGAGAAACATGTATTTTGCGTTAAATGTCATGCTGGTAAAACAGTGATTAACCAGTCGCCAGTGCTTATGAAAAATGGCTCTATGGCCCTTAAAGGTAAATGTCCTTCGTGTGATAGCACTACGTATAAAATTGTTAATAAGGATACTTTGAAAAAGAAAGCA
>JANQHA010000386.1 GCA_028282865.1 Oligoflexales bacterium | reverse complement strand
AAGATAGACGCTGTGCTGGTCCAAACTAGCAGTAGTAAGAAAAAAAGACTCGGATACCACATTGGGCTACTTCGAAATAGCTTCCAATTTCTAGCAATCGTTGAGTGTCTGATTTCGCTATATAATAAGCTGCCAATAGCTAAAGTTAAGCCGATGTTTTGCCCAGCCGCCCCCATGGGTGAGCAGAGAAGCAGCATGGTGGGGACCCATTTCAGTGTCTTCGTCATTGAGCCAATATAGCAATGATGGCTGAATTAGTAAATTAATTCAGCTAGATGTAGCAGGTGCCGAGCAAAACCTTGCCGGCTTCAGAGCTTCCAGGGGGTGAGATGAACTTTTTATCATAAAAATGTATGGTATATTCCGCTCGAGGCATGTATCTTCATAACTAGGAAAATACTCAGGTTTCAGATAAGCATTATAGAGTAAATTTTAAAAAGGATTCTGAAGAACTTGGCTTTAATCTGGTCTCCCATAACAGAAACAGTGAGAGGGCTAAAAGGCTACGCGAGAGGCCTGAGTTGGCTTAGGGCGCACCCTGGGTATTTTGTACTGTTATTTATACCGATGATCCTAGCGTTGTTTATTCTGTCTCTAGGCTGGGGGATTTTTCTCAGCTACCAGGATGTTTTATTTCAATGGATACTTTTTGACCGGCCAGAGTCATGGTGGTTGCTAGCAGTTTACTACTTATGCAAAGGCCTCCTTTATCTGGCCTTCATCACGGTTGGTTTTATAAGCTTTATTTTATTTGCCAACGTCTTGGCTTGTCCTATTTATGAGTGGGTTTCGGTAGCGATTGAACGTGACTTATCTGGTGGACATGTCGAAGAAGTAAGTTTGTGGGAAAGTCTTAAGTTGATGGGGGAGGAGCTAAAGAAGGTTAGCTTTATTTTAACTGTTTCTCTAATCTTACTTTTTATTCCTGGCATAAATTTGATTGCAACTTTTATCACCGCCTTTTTGATTGGGTGGGACTTTTATGATTATCCGATGGCCAGACGTGGCTGGGACTTTAGAAGAAGGCTGAGTTTTGTCTTGAAAGATTTTTGGGCTGTTATGGGGTTTGGGCTCTGGCTCATGATTCCGGTTGTTCAAATTATTTTAGCTCCTATGGCAGTGGCTGGGGGCACTATTTTAAATTTAGAGTCAATAGCAACGAAAGAGCAGAAATTAAAATAAGGGTATGCTGATAATTTTTGAAATTTTTTACAAGGAGTTATAGTTATGAAAAGTGCAGGTGGGATTGACAAGTCGAAAGCAGTAGAGACAGCAGTTGGCGCAATTGAAAAGCAATTTGGTAAAGGCGCTATTATGCGTCTTGGTAAAAATGCTCCCGAAGTGGGGCCAATGGAGGTTGTGCCTACCGGATCGTTTACATTAGATGCTGCATTAGGTGTTGGCGGACTACCGAAAGGAAGGGTTTGTGAGATTTATGGACCGGAATCAAGTGGCAAGACAACAATTGCGCTACATGCTGTGGCTGAAGCTCAAAAAGCCGGCGGTGTGGCGGCTTTTGTTGATGCTGAGCATGCTTTGGATACTTCCTATGCTAAACGCTTAGGAGTGAACTTAGATGAGTTATTGGTATCACAGCCCGATACTGGAGAACAGGCATTAGAGATTGTCGATATGCTGGTTCGCAGTAATGCGGTCGATATCATTGTCGTGGACTCAGTGGCTGCACTGACGCCACGAGCAGAAATTGAAGGTGACATGGGAGACCACCATGTTGGTTTGCAAGCCCGTTTAATGTCGCAAGCGTTACGTAAATTGACCGGACATATTTCAAGATCAAACTCAGTAGTGTTGTTTATCAACCAAATTCGTATGAAGATTGGAGTTATGTTTGGAAGCCCTGAGACAACCACTGGTGGTAACGCACTTAAGTTCTACTCCAGTATTCGTATGGATATTCGCCGTATTGCTTCACTAAAACAATCTGATGAGATTATTGGAAATAGAGCCAGGGTTAAGGTTGTTAAAAATAAACTTGCAGCACCATTTCGTGAAGCTGAGTTTGATATTATGTTTGGCAAAGGTGTATCCAAGGCTGGAGAGATCATAGATTTAGGTGTTGCTAAAAATGTGATTCAAAAAAGTGGTTCTTGGTTTTCATACGGGGACCAACGCTTAGGCCAAGGAAGAGAAAGTGTAAAAGAATTTATTGCTAATGATCCCGAGCTTATGAAAAAGCTTGAACTGGATCTTAAAAAGGCTTGTGGTCTGATAGAAGAAGAGCAGCAAGACAAAGCAGAGGCCTCGAAAGATAAGCGTTCTGGAGCTAGCTCTAAGCAAGCTGCTAGCCAAAAAGCCTCATCACCAGTAGCTAAATCTAATGCTACCGGAAGAGGGGCTTCAGCTGCTAAATAGCTGAAAATTTTCTATAAATCTTAAGCTGGCATCCTCAGTGATATTCACTGGGGATGCTTATAACCCTCTCAATCCAACCTGCTATTTCTAGGTATTTGATCAGATTAGAATATCAGGTATAATTAAAAGCAGAATCTTCTCTTTGAGGGTGCCCATGAAAGCTCTTATTTTTTCATTTACGGTGATTATTTCATTATTACTTATCCAGGTTAATAGCTCTGAAGCTCGAAGTAATAAGTTTAATATAAATAGCTTACCAAAAGGTAAAAGAGTAACCCTCCCACGCACTGTAGTAACTTACGTGCCTATAACCGACAAAGTAAAGCTCTCATCGACAGATATGCCCCAAGTAGTAAAGCTATCTGCAGTTAAAAAAAGAAAGGGCTCAAGCCAAAATATCAAAGTAGCAATCTTTGATAGCAAATCAGAGCAAGTAAGACATGTTATGTTAAAGCCAGGCGCATCTTATCTCTATAATTTTAAAGATATCGGAAGTATTTCTGTTGTCCCAGAAGTCGCCAAAGCAAGCTCAACCAAAACTGCTAGTGCTCACTATCAGTTGAAGGTGGAGAGTAATAAGCCACTTGAAGTCAGTCGCTAATATCATTCGCGTTTGAAATTTCATGCTTCGTTCTCGGTAAAAATACTCCTTGCCGTACTGTTTTTGTACTGTCTTCGTCGCATTTTAACCTGCGGCCTTGCCTGAAAGTCCAACCACGAATGATAGTTAGGAATGCCGTTTGAAATTTCATACCTAGCCATAGTGAGCGTCGAAGATCTTAGGTGACTCCAATAGATTCCCGGCGCAGCTTGCGCTGCTGGGAATGACCGAAGACCTACTATTTTGTACTGTCTTCGTCGTATTTTAACCTGCGGCCTTGCCTGAAAGTCCAACC
>JANQHA010000363.1 GCA_028282865.1 Oligoflexales bacterium | reverse complement strand
CCCCGCCCCCTCAAGTCCACGCATTAGCTTTAGGCTCATAGCAAACGCCTATTATTTCTTTTTCTTATTCTTAGTTTGCTTCTTAGCTTTACTAGGGGTAGCACCTGGTTTCAAACTACCACCCGCGACCTTAGCACAATATCCCTTAGGAACATAAATCCACTCTTTAGGATCATTATCTGCTTTCGCTCCACCGCTGCAATCATGGCCACCGGGAACACCACAATCATTCTGCCCCGCTTTGGCGATGCCGTAGCACTTCTCTTTCGGCCATGAAGGTGCCGCATAGCTCTGTGCTGTCACGGCCACACCAGTAAAAGCGATCCCTGCTAACAATGCTTTCTTCACTTGGTTATCTGTTTTCATTGGAGTCTCCTAAAAAGTTTACATATAAATATAAGCCTAGCTTGGCTAGTATGAGATATCCATGAAATCTAACACTTTTCTCTAATTAGGGCACCTTGACCTGTTTAAATTATAATCAGATCAACTCTCTTTTAATTGCTTTTAGCGTTAAATCCTATAAGAATAAGGTTCCCCAAAGTCAACCAGGACAAATATCGGGGCGTAGCGCAGCCTGGTAGCGCGTTCGTCTGGGGGGCGAGAGGTCGCTGGTTCGAATCCAGTCGCCCCGACCAACATACCGCGATGCAGTATAAGACTTTGAAAATGTTAAATTTTGTACTTGCTGCATTTGGCTGTAAGCCAAGGAATTATAATACTTCCCTTAAAGATGCGACTTCATCAATTGACCCAGCATTAGCTGCAGAATTCGAGTATCTGCGGAAAGCAGTTCGTACCGAAATCCCGACCTTAGAATCTAGCTTAAATCTTCGGTCAGCCTACCGGGCAAGGTTTGGAAGAAATCTGGAGCAACTGGGTGGCTTAGCTTCAATGGCACTACTCTATTATAGATTTTTTACACCTGAGGTACATTATTACTGAAAAGTGATTATGAACGAGGATTCGGTTTGAAGTCGATAATTAAAATTCCCGACTGGATAGAAACACAGCTCCCACCTGAATGTAATCATTATAAAGTTCCGATAGACGACCAATACATTCACGTGATGGAGTGGGGCTCCGGACCACCCGTGTTCATGCTTCATGGAAACCCAACTTGGGGTTTTCTTTACCGAAAAATTGTTAGTCGGCTACTCAAGAAAGATTGCAGATTGATTGTTCCCGATTTAGTTGGCTTGGGTTTTTCCTCAAAGCCGCGCCTGCTCTCTGCCCATACTCTTGAGAATCATATCCGTTGGATAACAAAGCTAATTACAGCCTTAGAGCTAGAGCCTGCAATAGTTCTTTGCCAAGACTGGGGTGGCCCCATCGCCACGGGTTCATTTGCAAATCACCCTGAAAAACTGAAGGGCCTGGTTGTAATGAATACGATCCTGGGCCCACCAGATGAGGAGTTTAGACCTACAAAGTTTCATCAGTTTGCACGGAAACCGCTGATAAGCGATTTCGTTTTTCGGTTGCTGGGTTTTCCCCAGAGAGCTCTACATCGAGTACAAAGCGACGAAGCCTCAATAAGAGGCGAAGTAAGGCGTGCCTATATGTACCCAATCCGTAGTGTTTTTAACAACATGGCTCCCCTGGCGCTAGCTCGTATGGTGCCTGATTCTTTAGACCACCCGTCAGTAGCCCTACTAAGAAAAATTGAGAAGTTTCTGGAGGCTTATAGTGGTCCCGTTGAGGTCATCTGGGGTCAAAATGATCCTGTCCTAGGGCGTTCATTGAACAAGGTAAAACACCTTCTTCCAAATGCGCGAGTTAGTATTACTCAAGGCGGACACTTTCTACAAGAAGAAGAAGATCAACTAATTGCTGAGAAGACTGCTGAGCTTCTTCAATTGTTTAGCTCTTCAAATTAGGGGTGATAACCTTGGAGATTTTAACTGCCTAGATGGCAGACGAAACTCTCTACACTATTCGCCAGTTTTGACCATAGCGGAAATTTTCAGGGTAGTTGTCGTATAGAATTTTTTAGAGAAAATTTATAATTGCAGGTAGTCTCCAATATTCTATTGATAGCGAGTTGGGTGTCTGGTAACTTTCCGTTTATGAAAATTTTTTTGCTGACTATTCTTATTCTTGCAGGGTGCACTCGTTCAGGCTTTGATGATCGTTCGCTCTATTGCGGGCTATTGGCCTCGGATTACAGACAAATTGTCCATTTTTTACCTCAGTCATTTTATCAACTAGGGGCGAAACCCAATCTCGAAGTTGAAATCGCCAAATTCGATCGCTCAATAGTTCAGTTCTTTTACGGGGCAGATGAGAAGATACAGTTTATGAGCAAAGCCCCCCTAGAAGCCTGGGGAAAGAAGCTTCAAACATGGACTGAACAGCAAAAACAAATTCACTCGAAACTCACGGATGGTGTTAGCAAGGCAGCGCACCGAGCAAAGTTTGAGTTCACCAGCAGCCTGGCTAGGAGCTACCATGCGCTCTTTGCAGAGTCTTGCAAAGATGCACCGTTCGACTTTTCGCTGTAACTTGTTTACCAATAGGTACTTCAAATGGCCATGGAAGCCCGAGAAACGGGTTTCACGACTTCAACTTCCCACTGATTTTCTTCGACCCCGCTTCCACGATACCGGATGCTCCCGCATCACGGTTAACGGTTCAACTAAGTTAGCGTCGCCCCGACCATCTAAAACAGGGTACATATACTGCCGCTAAGCTGACTAATAGCTCGGCGATCTCCCTATCTACGACCCTGCTTAAATATTCCATATATACAGATACTTATGTTAATACACTGCCATTTTGATATATTATGCACTACCGTTAGTCAGATAATTAAGCAACCGTAGGTCGGACCTTTATGGGCTGTTGGGTGGAGACCCACGATACCCGTGGTGCTCTGTTGCGGGCTGGACTCGTTCTCACTCAAACGAGGGCTTGTTTTACCACGTCCTCCACCGCATAGATGAAGCAGCGTACAGAGCAGCTATTTTCAATTTCAAATAGGAGCTTGTTTTAAATCGTTTGCCTCAGGCTTTCCCACTTCTTAGCTGTAGAAATTTAGATGTAATCTTTCTTTTGAGATCTATTCAGCTCCGTTAGGCTCATCATCCGCTGCCGAGCCTCAGCAGTATCTTTCGCCTTGAGCCTTTCCCAGCAACTAACCTTCTAGCCACGCAGTAAGCATAGTTGTACTCAACGCCTATTTAGGAGGATCTAATTATTATCTTCTGGAAACCTTCAGTTTTACTAACTTCAGAATAGTCGCCTGTCGATTATCATGCGTATTCGAAATGAAAAGATAGAATGAGTCTTCCTCTTTGTTATAACTACGATATAAAACGTTAGTCTCTACTGCGAGGCTTCTGATAGACGAAGAAATATCTACCCAATCAATACCAGGGTCTTGTCCACCGACTTTGCCATGAGCAACCGTCGTTAAACCATTTGTGGGGTCGGCAGGAGACCAGACAATCATATTTATAGCCGGATCTTTGCAGTAACTGTAATATACTTTTATCGTAACGGCTGCTATACCTATTTACAGCTCGTAAATGGAACAACTCTTGTGCTATTTATAACAGCGGATCGAGCACTTTATAGTTAGTTTAAGCCTTATGACAAGAGAATGGGGCTTCCAAGTGAGATTAGATGAACACAAAATTTAGAATAACGGCAGCCGGCGAAACAAACCTAATTTTTTGGGCTAATTACCAATGGAAGTATTAAGAACACCCGATCAGCAATTTAAAAATTTACCGAACTACGTTTTCTCTCCTAACTACATCGATAAGCTCCCATCATATAAAAACATGAGAATTCACTACCTTGATGAAGGTAACAAAAAATCAGATGAAGTGTTCTTATGTTTACACGGTCAGCCATCTTGGTCTTACCTTTATCGAAAGATGATTCCCAAGATTACCGATAAAGGTTTTAGGTCAGTGGCACCAGATTGGTTAGGCTTTGGAAAGTCAGATAAACCAAAAGATCAAGAAGTCTACACCTTTGATTTTCATCGAAAGATGATGCTTGAGTTTATCACTGAACTTGATCTTCGAAATATTACGTTAGTCTGCCAAGACTGGGGAGGCCTTCTGGGCTTAACAATTCCGATGGAGTTTCCAAGTAGGTTCAAAAGACTCATTGTTATGAATACTATGTTTGCGACAGGTGACTACCCGTTAAGTAAAGGATTTTTAGAATGGCGTTCATGGAATAATGCCAATCCGGATATGAATATTGCAAAGTTAATGAAGAGATCCGCGCCTTTCTTGACTGAAGAAGAGTGCCAGGGGTATGAAGCTCCATTTGTCGACTCTAACTACAAGGCTGGGGTCCGAGCATTTCCAAATCTGGTGCCTGATAAACCTGACTTTCCAGGAGCGGAGGTTTCAAGAAGGGCAAGAGCCTGGTGGCAAAATGAATGGACTGGACAATCATTTATGGCCATCGGCCAAAAGGACCCTGTGATTGGTGAAGGACCGATGCAAAAATTGCGAGAGTTTATCCGCGGCTGTCCAGAGCCACTTCTTCTTCCTGATGCTGGTCACTTTGTTCAGGAGCATGGCGAGGTAGTAATCAAAAAAGCTTTTGAGTACTTTAAGCTTTAGGCGGATATAAATTGTTTCGAAGATGCTTTCTCAAAGCCCAATGGTGAATTACTAAAAACCGTTAAACTCATGCCATAGCTTATCCTAAGAATTCACTCCCACCTAAAAATCCAATGATTTATGAAGGTTAAGTTAGAACTGCCCCAGCATTGCCGTCGCTCTCAAGAACACCTCGAACTCTACCGAATACCTTAACAATAGGAAGGACTAGTAATGATTCTGATCAGTGACTTTAGTGAATTTATTCGGCAAATCGGATTAGTAGCCCATATTGACGATTTTGAGCACTTAAACATTAGACCATGTACGCTGCTAGGTTTTTTCGATGAGCATCGATTGTACGAACTAATTTCCTTCTGTAAGAAGAACCCCTGCTTTCATATAGTAACTCATATGATAGATGGCGCATGCTTAAACCACCTAGATTTAAGTGGACTGTACTTCAGCTTAGGTAAAGGCGACCAAGACCCCCGACTGGTTTATACACCTAGCGTAACAAAGAGGTTTAGATTATAGGTCCCGATACTCAACCGTCGCTAATGACTGACCATGATCTCTCAATTTAAAGGCCCCAATTGCCTTAGCTCTTAAAGCGCAGCCTCGCATGGCGCCTATTTTATTTAATATTCTACTATGGTATCGAACCTGTTGTAAAAAACGGTCAAACCACAGTGAATCTTCTCCGCTTCTTCTCTTTTCTCTAAGCGCCAAATACTCGAATACTGCATAGGCATCAAAGTGATCATCTATTGTAAAGTCATAGTATAAAGTTAGCTCGCTCGCCGAATCATCCTCGACAAGTAGAACAATATCCTTACCTAATCTAGTTTTACCGAATTTATTGACAACAACCTCGCATCGAATATGACCACACTGAACCTGTAACTTTGGAACTACTATAGACATATTGCGCGATGCAACAAGATTAGCTTTTGCGTTCAAAATGTCGTTCAAGGACTCAAGACCTAGTCAAAGTCATTCAAAAAAAAGCAAAGATATCAATCGAGAATTTAGCTACCAAGCTCCTTCTAGAAAGCAGGCAATAATTATTAGGTTTTTAGCTAATAGTTAGGAATCAACAAGAATTTGGATAAATCATCGCTACTACCTCAAGAACACCTCGAACTCTACCGAATACCTTAACAATAGGAAGGGCTAGTAATGATTCTAATCAGTGACTTTAGTGAATTTATTCGGCAAATCGGATTAGTAGCTCATATTGACGATTTTGAGCACTTAAACATTAGACCATGTACACTGCTTGGCTCATTTGAGGAGCATCGCGTGCCAGAACTATTAGATTTTTGTTTAAAAAATCCAAGGTTTCATATTGTTTCACACCTAGAAAATAGTGATGTAAATAGATTTGATGGAAAAGGTCTATTTTATCGCATTGCATCTGGAGATAAAAATCCTAATATTATTTACAGCCCGAAGCTTAAATCAGGGTTTCATCTATAGTCTTTATACTCGACATTAACTAACTTCAAGCCCAGTCTCCGCAAATCTAAAGCACCTAGAACGCCAGCCTTTAGCGCACAGAGTTCCAGGACCCTGATGTCTCTCAAACACCTCTCATGATAACCCTAGGCTACGAAAAGAAAGTTTTCTAAAATCAGAAGAACGATCTGGAGGAAATAATCTAATATTTTTCGATGGCATTAAGTTTAAGATTAACTCTTTTCAAAACTTGGAAGAAAACCTTATCCTGTTGGGAGTCAATATATCTCACCATATAACTAGACCTACCTATTTGTAGCAGAACAATACAAACAGCAAAAGGTCTGAGATAGGTCCAAACGGTGGGCGCTAGTATGTCTCTATTAAGATAGATATAAGCCGAGGTAAGAATAACCGAGATTATAAAGATAGGCCTGGTTAAATCGTGGACTAAAGAATGAGTTTTTAATGATTTGGGAGCATTTTTATGACTCTTTGCTTTTTTTAGAACATAGTCCACGACTTCATTTGATCCAGACTCATTTATTAAATAGACCCAAACCGAAACAATAACAGCAAACAACACTTTAATTGCTACTGGAATCAACAAAATGCCTATAATACTTGTTTCGTCGGTATCAAAAGCTACTTGAATCTTATTGATATAGTAACCGTAAGCTTTTACTAAGTTATGACCGAATAGAATATAGTACGTTAGCAAAGGCTGTAAAAAAGCCCAAATAGAAGCTAAGGCGGCGCCTAACGCGATGGACAAAAAATGAGTCGTTAGCAGATACTGAGGTAATACGAAAAGATTTCCTTGCATCGAAATTGAAATCATTGGTCCGAGTTTTTTACCAGCTGGAGATAAGGATTTTAGCAATGCGCAAATTTGCGAGATATAGAGTGGCGCGCGTTTATTTAATTGGGTACCTTTAAGCCTCTTTGACGCTAAAGTTAAAAAAAAATTTGGTTTATCGATAGAAAGTGCCCTGTGAAAGGAATTTTTAACCCATGAAGAATGCTACCGAGTGATACCTCACACAGAGCAAGCTTGAAGCTATACTCAGAAACAGTATCTATAAATGTAGAGTCTTCTTTCAACACACTTTATCTATTTAGGCTAGCAGTTTATTAGCTCACTTTAGCAATTAACACTAAATAGAGCTACAGAAAACATGGCCTAGCATATAAGGTCGTTCACACCCAATCAGTAACGCTCAAAAAATACATCGCAGTGCTCTTATAGATGCAATCGCAAAATCACTTGATAAAGTTAGTAACTAATTGAGTGTAATTTATAAAGAAAAGGGCGATATGCCGGTACGATTGGTAGCGTACCGGCACTTATCAAATAATTTCTAGAAAATATCAACTGCTACTGCTACTGGTGACGGGGTTGGTGATGGACATACCCACACAGAGCTTTTATTTAGCGGCACTAGTCCGCTAGGAGCTAAACTACAGCATTTATAGAATGCACCCTTAGCGCGACCATAAGCATCGCTATATGCGGTCTTACCAACTTTACCATGCCCTGGAGGCATCCAGGCTTTTTTGGTCCAATCAGCGTCGTTCCACATATAATTCGACAACTCTTGAGCTCGCTTATCGCCAATAGCCTGCTTGCCAAAATCATCACAAGTACTTCCTTTACCAAGGTAGTGGCATTGGGTACAGGTATCAGAATCTTCAGAACTCGCGGGCAACGTGCCAGATGGTGGATACTTTTTATCGTATTCCTTTTTATCGATTTCAATACGGTAACGTCCTCTCTTCCAGCTATCTCTAAAAGCTTGGCCAATGAAATCATATTCACCGTCTTTGCCTTCGTCCAAGACACCGGCATTTTCTCCGTATGGAGAGTTAATTCTTTTGTTACTATCGTGACAGTTATAGCATTTTATATTTAAGGTAGAACCGCCACTAGCTGCAGATGCTGGGAGCCAGAATGCTTCGGCTTTTGCCTTATCAGCGGCACATGTTCCGTCTCCATAGCAGGCTTTCCATGGCGGATAAACTGGAGAGGTATCTTTACGACCAGTGCCAGGTGCAAGCATTTGGAAAAAGCAGGTCTTAACATTATTTCCAGAGTTCTTGGTCTGTAAAATGGCTACATCGTGAAACATCTTATCGGTAGCACCGGAAGGTGTAACGTAGCGCCGGCATATTACAGTCGTTCGAACATTTGCCGCCAAGAAGTTATGCATATACGAATATTTTGAACACTCATGATTTGACACGTCGAGTAAAGCAGGCTCATCGCACGATGCTGGCACTGTAACACCCGCGGGACTGCCATTAAGGTTAATCGGAATAACAGTTCCGTCTATACAATTAAACTGTGGAACTTCAACCCCTAAAGCAGTCGCACAATCCTTACCGTGCGCGGTAATAGAATAATTTGGAGGGGGAGCCACAGCCAGCCTTTTGCCTTTACTAGTTTCATGTGTCGTGACAACGGTATTTTGAGCAATGACCTCTTGTCCGCGCATTAAACAAACCCGGGCCATGCGCTCTCCGTCTTTCATATAGTTCGATAAGTCTTCCATAGCTTTCTTGCTGTGCCAAGACTTGACATCGAAGTCTAGAAACTCTTTTGCCGAAAGCTTGGTGGAGAATATAGCACCTGCTTTACCAAACTCAGGAATCTCCATCTTTGCTTCGTGACCAAGAGCCTGACAAGAGGTCCAAGCAGAGTCCCATTTTTCACGGACAACACCGAATTTTAATTTATAACTGTCACCTGGCTGAAATACTTCTGAGTTATTAATAATCTGAACACGAAACTTGTGAGTGGTATAATTCGCCTCAACCAATAAAGCTAGATCAGAATCCACCCCACCAAGTTCTGAATCAGCATTTAAATCTTCACTATCACTTCCTGAATTTCTATCAACCTGCTCTACTTCTGAGTGAACTAACTCCGTACTTTCCCCAACAACTCCCCCTTCTGATTTAAGACTCTTAGCACTGTGAAGATCCTTCTTACACCCCGCTACCACCACAAAACCTAACATAGCTCGCAAAATTTTTTTTCTCACGTCGACATCCTTGTTTTCGTAAAAAGTTAATGTAATGAAACAAACGACCTAAG
>JANQHA010000322.1 GCA_028282865.1 Oligoflexales bacterium | reverse complement strand
TCATTATTTAAAAATGCATCTATTCCTGGCACTCCCTTAACGAGAGGATTAATTTCGAAGGTAATTATATAACTTGAAGTATTAGACAAAGAGCTATACCGTTCATAAAATCTAATCTTATCTTTCCCTGTAGTGAACTCTACGTTAACGGAAAGCACTTGAAATCTAGTAGTAAAATCAGCTTGCGATACTAACCTCTCTGTAACGGAAGTGATTTTATCACTAATTTTATGGAGTCCTGGAACAACTTTTTCCCAAAAGTCATCCGAAGGTATCAATTTGAAAAAGTCCTTTGCCAGGGCAATCTCAATAACATCACCTTCAGTTACTGATAGATGAGCACTATAAGCAAGTTGGCGGTATATAACCTTGTGAAGTGGCCTTTGTTTGTGGTCATCGGAAATATCAATTACAATTAAAGTTTTCATACCTTTAAATTCAGACGTAGTACGCTGAACTCCCCCGATATTAGCAAACTCGATATGAACACTACCCTTAATTTGCCTAATTAGTTTTTGATACTCCGCGTGCCTCAAGTTAAATGCGTCAACCAACGCCTTTTTACCATCTACACTGATACGCCCCTCGTCTACAGTGACACGAACATCACGCTGCTTAAGGTAGCTAAAAACATCCTCAGCACTCTCAAACTTAGGCGTCGCTTCAGACTGCAGGCTAGAATTTGTATTACTAGGCTGGCATCCTGTTACAAGAAAGTAAATCATCAACAATACGGCACTAAACTTCATTTCTTCTCTCCAAACTCGAGGTTATAAGTATCTGTAAGTAAATTCTGCGTCTTAGAACGCGGAAGATACCTGCTTTATGCAAAGTTAATACCACACTTTTCAGAGGCTAAACTTAAGATATAACTATATTAATTAGAGAGCGTCGCCGTCAGCCCTGACTAACTTTTTGACAGTAGATCTGCTGCTATCTATCGATGGAAAAAAAAGACCATATTACTCTTGCTCTTTTCGCCCAAGCAGCAGTATAAGAGCTTTCTACACCCAAACAATAGATTGAGAGCTAGTTTGAATCAAGTGAAATTAATATCTTTAGTTAGCTATATGGTAATTTCATCCCAGGCGCTATACGCAAGCTTCTTGCGAGAGTGCCATATGATTCAACATGCAGCTAAAAGTAGAGATTTTTCTGTGTATTCAGATTTATTGGATGCCGCAATGGAGTCTAAAAAAGCTCGCATCATGCGTTTCTTACGCATTCGTCCAGGGGTGAAAATCATCGATGTTGGCACTGGGACCGGTACCCTAGCCGCAGCTATAGCATTAGAAAACAGATCTATCGAAGTCATCGGCATAGATATTCAAAAAGAGATGATTGACATAGCAAAAAGTAAATACCGAGGCATCCCTAACCTTCAGTTTAAGCAGGGATACGCCGGACAAAATTATAATTCAAATGGGGATGCCGACGCCGTGGTTATGGCTACAGTGCAGCACGAGATTTATTCTTACTCTGGAGATTCATACCATGCGATAGATGCATCTCTCGCGGTGGCTAATCGATCTTTAAAGCAAAGTGGCATTATCGTGATCAAAGATTTCGTTAAACCATATAACAGTCGAAAGGTCATTCATCTGGTACACAAAAAAGATGATTTAACTGAGATAAACTCTTTTGCTAAATTTGCAGCCGGTTTTCGTAGGTACGGCCGCCCAGTCACTTATAAGGTGATAGCGGAAACAGAGTCGACACTAACGATTAAAACAGATTTAGCATCAGCCTATGAGTATATATTTAGAAAAGACTACCAGCAAAACTGGCAAGCCGAGCTAGCTGAGCAATATGGTTTCATATCTTTAGAAGGCATGAAACAGCGTTTAGAAAAAGCGGGATTTAGAATAAAGCATGCTACGACATCAGAAAACAAATGGATCACAGAAAATAGAATTAAGAATAAAGTATGGCTCGTAGACCCTAGCACGGGAAAACAGGTCGATATCCCAGATTACGATATGCTAGTAGTAGCTGAGAAAATTAGATAAACCTTAGTGGACTTTGTTTTTTTATTTACCCAGCTATCTACTCAAAATCTACTCATAAAAGTTTAAACTTATTTATCTTTGTTACAGCATCATAGTATCTCAGACATTGACGAATGCTACTAATAAGTATACTCCCGTTGATATCGGAAAAAAGGAGGTAATATGGCTTCAGTAGTTAGTAAAAAACTCTTATTCATCGTCGCTATCTTTACTCTCAATGGTTGCGGCGAAAAACCGACATCTCGACTAACCGAAACTTTGCCAATTATCAAACCGGGACCTCTCGGCATGGAGTTCTCATTTATTCCAAGTAGCATTTTTCAAATGGGCTCACCGAATTACGAGAAAGGCCGTCGTGATAATGAAAACCTTCATTGGGTCAAGCTAACTAAAGATTATT
>JANQHA010000320.1 GCA_028282865.1 Oligoflexales bacterium | reverse complement strand
GGGTTAGCTTGGTTTGCGAAATAAACGAGCTTTTCAAGTTGTGTTGCTTTGCCAAAGCAGCGACTTCTTCAGTATAAGATTTACAGGTCAGCTTATTAGTCGGCAGCAGTGCTAGTCTTCGTACTAGGTTTGTTTGGACTGCTGATCTTTCGGCCCTTTGAGCGTCGGCAACACATTCGGAAATATCGCTCTTGTTAACAGCAATAAAGATTTTGGAGATTCTTTTTTTGGACTTTTGCGCATCTTTACCGTACTTGGGGTGTTGAAACTGCGAGGCCAAAAATGCCGATACAAAACTATCTGTTAGTTTTGGCTCGTAGCTGTCTAGGTTGCGCAAATCTAGCAAGATTTTTCGTGGTTTTACTGAGTCCAAGCATTTTAGGGTTGATTTCGCTTTAGTCAGGTATTCAAACATCGATTCGTCTGATTCAAAAACTGAGGTGACCAGTCGAAGGTTTGGGTCGACGTCGCAGCTAAAACAAGTCGACTTAGAAGCCTTGATATTTCTAGCCTTTGCGAAGTCGGCGATGAAGCCGCTCTTTCTTCGCCCCAAAGAACCAGCGATGGCCTTAAAGTCCTTTGACTTCAGGTGCTTAAGTGAGGTCGGAACGATGACCGAGTCGTAGGAATTTATTGAAAGTTCATTGCTGGTCTGGATGACTTTATGGTATGAATTCCTCATAAGACTCTGGAGCTCCTAAGTAATTTTGCCGATAACAGCAGTCATATGTACAGGTTTTGCAAAGCGAATTCTAGTGTTATAGTCAAATTTTAAGAGAGGGCTTGGTGAAGAAGAAGCATGCAGCAAGGAAGAACCCGCTTCGAGAGCGTATAGAGTCTGCAGATCAAACGAAGAATCTGCTGGCCCCGTTATGCGCCTTACAGAGCCATTGCCAGGTTTGTAATGGCCGAAGCTACCGGCTGACGACCAACGGTGCCTATATATCAGCACAGCTTTGTGAATGTATCAGCGAATGTCCTGCTTGCTTCGGTTCTATGATGGTCGATAAAGGTGCCGGTAGTAAACCTTGCAACCGACCTAATGTGCCTAATCCAAAACGAGTGGTGGCGCTTTTAAAAGAGAGTGGGATTCCAGCTAGATATAAAGACTCTGACTTCGCTTGCTTTAATAATTTCACCGGCAACGCGCGAGATGTTATCAATAAGATCCAAAACTGGCTCAAACATACCGACTCCTCTAGTGGTTCGGGGCTGTTACTTAGCGGTCCGGTGGGAGTTGGCAAGACATTTTTATTGGCTTCAATTACTAAGTATTTTTGCTCGCGAGGGGTCGCTGCCAAGTTTATTGATTTTCACCGTCTTTTGGCCGTTATTAGATCGGCTTACACCGACCGAAAATCTGAGGAGTCAGTACTAGCACCGCTTATCAGTGCAGATATTTTAGTGATCGACGAGCTGGGTAAGGGACGCAATAACGACTGGGAGCAGGAAAAGCTAGATCAGATTGTTATGGGGCGTTACAACCAGAATAAGATGATTGTAGCATCGACTAACTATTCGCTGAAGTCTGATAAGAAGGACTCCAATTTTTTTCAGGTCGCGCTTGATCAAGATATTCCACAAAAGAATAACTTCAATCCAGATGTTTTTGGTAGCCTCGAATCTAGGGTCGGGCAAAGGATTTTTTCTCGCTTGTATGAAACTTCGTTGCTCCTAGAATTAAAAGCAGATGATTATCGGCGTAGACTGCATAGCCAAAATACAGGCCCCCGAACAGAGATCCGCACATAGTTAAGACGCTTATGAACTGTTTTTTAGACCAAATAAAATCACCTAGCTCAACCTCGCTGATGGATGGACTTTGCTTTCGACATGGAGATTTAGCTCTTGAATCTGGCAAGTTTGATTGCTGCCACGGATCAGGTTTACTCGAAGTAGCTTCTTCCGATGGTTCTCAGGTGAGAAAGTGTGCGCTAAATCGTAGGTTAGCTGATACTCGTAAACTTTATCAAACATACTATAGCTATTGGGGTAAAAGTTTCCCGTTACCGCCTGAGTTGGTTAAAGAAAAGA
>JANQHA010000198.1 GCA_028282865.1 Oligoflexales bacterium | reverse complement strand
GCATTCAACTGATCTATTTTACCGGTCTGATTTTTTAAGGTGTATTGCTCAAACCTAACAGTTTCCGCTAGATCCTCTAGTAGCGGCTGGGTCCTATATTCCGAACCATAGAGGTACATCATACTACGTCGGCCGTTGGCCTCTTCTGTTAACCCATTGATGTTCTTTGTCCCCTCTTTATACATTGCAAGTATATTTTGGTAGACAGCCACGAAATCTTCGACTTGTGTGGATTCCAGCTGAGTAGCCTGCGCCACTTCAGTGAGCACAATTAAGAGTCCACCAGCAGAATTTATAACAGTAAAATAAGTGGCACGAAACTCTCCAATAATGTGATCAATTGTTTTTGGCATTATCTGATTAAAGTGATCAATTTCTTTTGGATTAATTTTTAAACTGTCTTTTAGTCTAGCAATAGAGTCTATCCCATAACCTAAAATATAATTAATAGACGACATGAGCTTCCGAATTTCTGAAAAACCCTCCACTCCATCAAAAGACAGTGAGATCTCATCCAATACTGATTTTAGACGCTGACCTTGCTCTACTAATTTATCAATATCCTTGTTAAGATCTTCGACCTGACTATCACTCAAAGTATCATTAACCCCTTTTGGTTTTCGTGCCACTTTTTTTTCCAATTTAAGGGTTATGTTTCTTAGTTTTTCTTCAATACCTTCTAGCATTACAGGAAGGTAATCGCTGTGCTTTTCAAGAAACAGGTGCAATGGCCCATCTGCTCGCGCAGTCGATCCAAAAGAAATACCTAATAGAATTGCTAGTGTTGCTATCTTCATAACGTTCCTTTCGCAATATGCTATATTTTTACTCAGCCTCGATACCAACAAAGCTACTAATTTGTCAATAAGTTAATTATCTTGAAATCGGAGCGAGGAGCGACCTCTAAAGTACCTGATTTAGAAGGCAATCTTTGAGTCTGCCTACCATTCCAGGGAAGAAGCAAGACACCCGCCTAATCGAAAACTACTTAAGGGAGAAATCTTGATCCTGGCACCCGGACCATTACTGATCGGGTCGGTAAAATAACAAACTCTTGGGGCTCAGTTATTAAAGTGATTAAAGAAAAGAAGATCGGCTTCGTTTTGACCGGTTCAAGTTCAAGAAAACTCAAACTAGGTGGCGCACTTGCTAGTAGTAGGGCTTTTATGCACCACCTATTTTCACTGACCTACCGAGAACTAAGAACGCGCCTCGGATTTTTCTAAGTTAGATCTGATTAATTACTTGCGACGGAGCAACAAACCAAAAAGCCATAGGTACGGGTATTATCGATTGTATCGCTTGCAGACGAATACTGACTCGCACTTTGCCGTGCAGTATCTATTAACGGTACTATGTAGACTGACCCAATAGCGCAGGAGTTTCTTGTAAGAAAACCTGCAACATCGACGCCCGTTTGCTTACATCTCCATTCTCCCTTGGGCATGGACGGAGTGCTACTGCCGTTACCCTGGGCAAAAGCAGATTGCGACAAAGTCAGAGCTGAAAGGTAATGAACTGCCATATTTTCTAAAGACGAGGAGTTTGAAGATAATTGATTATCCCGAACTTTACACCCAATAAAGATTCCAACACTAACAGCGCAGACCAAAAACAACATATTTATGTATCGATTCATACCCCGACCTCTCCATTTTTATAAAAATACATAATTGAACAATGTATAAATTATAAACTATAGCTCCCTTTACTACAACTCGACCAGACTCCACATTTGGCGTTAAATATGGAGTGTGTTCTACATAGCCTGTAATACATTAAAATCTAAAAGTTTTTTAGAGGAAGTACTTTCACCTAGGACCATACCGCCGCTCGCGGTACTTAACCACAGCTACCTTCACCAAATAATAGCTCACAAAAGCAAGTATCGTTGAAACAAATAACGAGCCTACCCAAAGTGGAATAAATATTTGTTCCATAAAGCCCCAAGCTGCTGCACAGTATTGCCAAAAGCCTCCGTGATCTTGAATCAAAACATTCCAGTCGACGTCTTCTGGAGAGGCACCAGTCAAAAAGCAGCCAAGCAAATACTGCGGTAGGTATATTGGGATAACAGTTGCGGGGTTGGTGATCCAAACAACGGGCAACCCGACTGCCTTGTTACTTTGAAATAAATAAGAGAGCAAAACCGTGAGCATCATTTGAAAAGGAATGGTAGGAGTAAACGCCACGAACATCCCGATTGCGACACCTAAAGCAAGGCGATGTGGAGTATCGTTTGCTCGCAGCAAATCAAAAACAATATAGTTCTTTACGATCAAGTAATACTTACGAAAAAGCTCGCCTAGCGAAAAGGCGGTTTTAGTCTCTTTTTTTTGGCTTAACGAATCAACTTTATCATTGTTCATGAATAGACTATCCTAACTAATCATGGCAGACTAAAAGTCTAACACCTAGCCTTTAACGGTTCAAATAGGTACGTGTGTGGAAAATACCTTTAATCCAGATAAAATAGAAGCCTATTTCGAAACCTTAGCAAAAGATATTTGGAATTTTCCCATACTAACGGTCGAGAATAATTCGATCACTCTGGGCACCATAACGGTAGGCATCATACTCTTAGTTCTTGGCGTTTTGCTTGCTAAATATCTGAGCAGGAAGATAAGCCGAAAAGTCCTTATCAAAACCGCTCTAGACCAAAGCATTCAACATACTCTGGAATCGGTGTTCTTTTATGTATTTTTAATATTCTTCAGTTTATTTGCAATGCGGATGGCAAACCTGCCTATTACTATCTTCACGGTCATCGGTGGTGCCTTGGCGATTGGGATTGGTTTTGGCAGCCAGAACATCGTAAACAACTTCATCAGTGGCATTATTTTAATGATCGAACGCCCTATCAAGGTGACAGATTTCATCGAGGTAGACGGGATTTTCGGAGTTGTTGAGGACATTGGCACCAGAAGTACGGTCATCAGGTCATTTGGCAATAAACATATTATCGTACCAAATAGCTCATTTCTGGAGAAAAATGTCCTAAACTGGACCTACCAATCAGATAATGCCGTCAGATTGCGGATTGAGGTCGGAGTGGCATATGGGTCAAATACTGAGCTGGTCCAAAAGCTGTTATCCGAGGCGGTGACCAAGGAAAGTAGGGTACTGAAGCATCGAGATCCATTGGTTTTATTCAGTAATTTTGGCGATAGTGCCCTAATTTTTGAAGTCTATTTCTGGGTCCGCCTAAATGATACTATGGACCGGCAGATAGTCGAATCGAATATCAGATTTAGTATCGATCAGCTATTTCGCGAGCACAACGTTAAAATACCTTTCCCCCAGCGAGACGTTCACATTCAACCGGTCTAGCCGAACCGGCAAAAAAGCTAGTATACATATACACATACCTATGAAAAAATGTTATGTTTTGGTGTATAAGTATTTCTGTATTTGGAGCTTTCTTGAACCAATTCTTTTTCGTGTTTATTGTCGGATTACTCTTATCGGCCAGGCAAGGTTTGTTGGCAAACGACAAGTGCGTTATGGAGTTAAGTACGATCAAAAACAATTTGTCCGATAAGGCAATTGCAAAACTATGTAGTAACGCAAAACGATTACGCCAGTGTTCTTCCACACAAGGAACTCCTATTTATCACTTTGACTATGATGCCAAAAGCAAACGCGCTAGGAACATCCTGGTATTTTCGCTTGTTCATGGTGACGAATTGGAGAGCGGAACTATCGCACTAAGATGGATGCAGCGGCTTTCTAACATTGACTCTCGTAGCAGGTGGCGAGTTATTCCAATATTAAATCCAGACGGCCTCAAGAACCGAACTCGAACAA
>JANQHA010000149.1 GCA_028282865.1 Oligoflexales bacterium | reverse complement strand
CTCCAGGCATGCTGATTGCCAACCATTGATCGCGTGATGTCAGACCAGTATCTAAAATACTTGCCGCGACAGCACAAGCACCGCTGCCACAAGCCTGGGTTTCGCCAACACCCCGCTCCCAAACGATTACTTTGTGTAATTCACTTATCGAAGATTTAAATAGCAGTTCTTCTTTAGACTCAGCGGGTGCACAAATATGTACATTAATCCCGTCCCAAGCATCTGAATCTTGTAGCCTCGGACCTATTTGTCTGATCATATCTTGGGATACTTCTTCAAAGAACAACACGATATGCTTGTTTGCTAGCTCACAAGCTGCCCAGTCTTGCAACTTCTCGGTGAGCTTTAATTCCGCGATGCATTTTTTAACTTGTGATTCTGCTGTTTCATACCAGGTAACTTTTTTATTTAGTTTTGGGCGTCCCATATCTAACGCAACGTTTGGTGGGTAATCAAAATTTGTCATTCGATTGGGCCCTAAGTATCTACAAGTGGTCATTGTCTCACCTACTTTAAAAGAGACTGCTTGAGGTAGATCTTTGCTGTATTGGTGAAACTCGCATTGACGTCTAAGTATCGCCAGCGCTGCACAGCGAATCCCATTGCCGCAAGTTTCTGCTAAAGAACCGTCGCTGTTAATAACGGTGATGGCCTCGGGCTTTAACTCACCGCGTTGCGGGTGATGGAGTATGATAACTCCGTCTGCTCCGATACCGTCTCCAAATCTTGAGCAAAGTGATGATGCTTGATTTAGTAAGGAGTCGTATACCTGGTCTTTGTTTGGGCCTAGCCAGATTAGGATAAAGTCGTTTCGGCAGCCATGCCATTTTTCAAATTCTATCTGCATGGTTACTCCTTGGTTCCTGGGGTATTAAATCGATAGCCTCTCCCCCGAATGCTTTCTAGTACCGGGGGTTTGCCGGGGATTTTCTCTAAGTACTTTCGAAGTCTGACCACAAAGTTGTCGACAGTTCTCGTCTCGAACTGCCCCTTCATACCCCAGACATTTTCTAGCAAGTACTCACGGCTTAGCACGGCGTTTTCATTTTCCATAAAAGCTAATAGTATATCACTTTCTAGAGCTGTGAGCGACTGGGTCCCAGAGGGGCTTTCTAGCTCCAAAGTGCTAGTATTTAGACTATAAGGTCCTCGGCGGCATATTTGCTCCTGATTTTCGACAGGGATTTTGTCGTTAAAGAGTTCGCTTCTTAGCACTGCCCGCTTCACTTTCAACAGGAGTTCGTTTAGATTGAAGGGCTTACAGATATAGTCATCCACCCCTAGCTCCAGTCCCTTTACTCGGTCCGCTTCTGACGCTCGAGCAGTAAGCATGATGATTCCTATCTTTTTGTCTACTCCACGGATAGATTTTGCGACCGCAAAGCCATTAGGCTCTGGTATCATGACATCTAGCAGTAAGAGGTCGAAAGCTTTGTTAGATTGGTAAAACTCAAGCGCCTTGTCACCGCTTTCTGCCAAATGGACCTCATAGCCTTGTGCTTTTAAGTTTAGCTCAAGATTAAATGCTAAGTGTGGCTCATCTTCGACCAGTAGGATTTTTTTTATAGACTTTTTTGTTGCTGACAGCATTAGTTAGATACCTCGGCCGGCAAACATATATGAAAAGTTGATCCGTAATCTTTGCCTGGACTTTCAGCCCAAACCTTGCCGCCAAGAACCTTACATATTGAATGAACGATGTATAGCCCGAGGCCTGTTCCGGATATAGCTTTTTTTGTTGTTATGTTTCCGCGATTAAATATTTTGAAAATTTGTTTTCTCTCCTGTTTTGCTAGACCAAATCCACGGTCGTTTACATCTAGCAGTAACTTTCCATCCTCGATATATGCTGAAATTAAGATCGGTGAGTCGGCTGGTGAGTATTTTACGGCATTTTCTAGCAGATTATTCAAGATAAGCATGATCGCTGGCTTAGAGCAGTGTATATATGTGTTACTATGACAGTTGATTGTGACTCTATTCTCGATGCTGCTATCAAGGTGTTTGACCTGGGCAACGGTCTCTTGGATACACTCTCTAATATCGAACTGCTCGATAGCGTCAAATAGTTTTATTCCTCTATCAAGCCTAGCAGATACTAGGATTTGGTCCACAAGCCCAACAAGTCTATTCATGTCAGCGTGGATCATATTAAATAGTTTTTCTTTCAAAGACTCGTTTAGAGCATGGGTTTGTAAAGTCTCTAGGCTCAGCTGCATGCTTGCGATAGGTGACCTAAGCTCGTGTGTAACGCTAGATACGAAGCTTCTTTGTTGCCGATATAGCAACTTCTGGCGGATGGTCGATACGAAAAGAAGTACGGTCCCGATAAGTATAATACCGCAGAGTATGCAGCCGGTGATTAAAAACGCTAAGTCATAGTGAGCCGCAAAAATAATGTCATTCTGGTTTACATACCAGATCACCCATAAAACGGTGATCGTAGCACAAACAATCTGTAGTATGACGAATATCGATATCGGGTGGAAGGCCACTCGATTGAGCTTCCAAATGTACGGAAGAATGATGCCGGTCAGTAGTTTTTTTCGTTTATGCTTTATTCTTGCTATATTCATAATCACCCTAGCACTATCATAGTCGCAATTAATTGGATTTAAAGCGAAAATTTGTAATTTGATCTAGTGTTGCAAAAGCCGAAAAAACTATGGGTTAATAGGGGGTTGCCAGACGCTATGCTATGCTTTCTAAATCTGGGCCAGTCATTTTAGCCGCGAGCTAGTGCCTTAAGTTGTCCTTTTTTTGGGGGAGACCACTTCCTCGAGGCGACCTAATCACTCCATTCACAAGGTACTAAAGGCATATTATATTCAATGAAAAACGTATATCCACAGCTTATCACTGGTTAACTCGGACTTGATTTCTAGTGAGGTGTTTAAGATAGAATTAACGCCATGGGTGCCGGGAATAAGATAGTAGTCCGTGGATTGGCTATTTTGAATAAGCTTTTTTAAGATATTTATCAATAACTCGTGAGTCAGGTCTTTTCCAAGTAATTCTTTGGAAAGGTAAATACCTACTTTAGGTGGCGACCAAGATTTTACCGTCTCTACTAATTGGTTGACCCAGTCAGCTTTGGACTCTTCGCTGCCTCTAGGTTCTGGTAGAAGATAGACATATCTGGTTTTTGTGCCTAAAGCATCCGATAGCATAACCGGACCCTGTTCTTTTAGCCCTTTGCTGGCAGCTTCATCAAATAGTTGAGATATAGATTGGTGCTCAAGCAGTTCAGGAGGAGTTAGTGAGCCACGATGGAATAGGCCAAGCCAAAAGCACTCCGAGTGGGCATCTGTATCGGAGATCAGATGAATCGCAACTTTCCGGGCTAACCCCTCTTTTTCAATCATAGGACCGGCAGATCCTGCCTTTTTATCTTCGTCAGCAATGTCCGCGCTAGGCTGTCGGTAAGTTGGATTAATAAATGTTGAGTCCAATTTGGAATCCTCCAGCTTGCTTAAAGGCTTTGATATTGTAGCATGGGCACGTTTGATAATGATAGCGTATCTATAAAATATTAAAAATATTTACTTTTTAAAAATAAAACGCCTTTGGAAAAAACCAGCTAGCTGGTCTAAGATCTGTCACTCACAGAAAAATGGGAGAGAGTGTTTGAATATCGTTTTTTTAGGATCTCCGGAAGTGGTCATAGAGCCACTAAAAACTTTGATTGATAGCCGGCACGAGGTAGTTGCTGTTGTGAGTCA
>JANQHA010000593.1 GCA_028282865.1 Oligoflexales bacterium | reverse complement strand
AACATCTCGCCAGCACCCTCGCAATCGCTTGCAGTAAGGATAGGAGTATGAACCCACTTGAAGCCCTGCTTTTGAAAGTACTCGTGAACTAGTTGACTTAAAACGTTTCTAACACGAAAAACGGCACCGAATGTATTTGTACGACACCTGAGATGGCTAATCTCTCTCAGAAACTCTAAACTATGCCCTTTTTTCTGTAGCGGGTAGGTCTCTGTATCGGCGACCCCAGTAACCTCGAGTTCAGTAGCGTGCATTTCCCACTTTTGACCCTTGCCTGGCGATTCTTTAAAAGCACCTTCGACCTTAACCGCAGCCCCAGTGGTGACCTCAGCCAACTTAGAAAAAGCTGGTATGTCAGCGTCAACAATCACCTGTAAGTCAGCCTGACAGGAGCCGTCGTTGATCACTAGGAAAGAAAAGTTCTTTGAAACCCGTTTAGACTTAACCCAACCACATACCGAAGCCTGGCACCCGTCAGATGCTCTGCTTAGCTGTGTGAAAATATTTTGGGTGCGCATTGCCATAGTTACTCCAGAATCTACTCTTGTTAAATATTACGACTTTTC
The DNA here is from genome assembly GCA_028282865.1 of Oligoflexales bacterium. Classification (GTDB taxonomy): domain Bacteria; phylum Bdellovibrionota_B; class Oligoflexia; order Oligoflexales; family CACXFL01; genus JANQHA01. The sequence goes on along the minus strand of JANQHA010000593.1, from coordinate 8,720 downwards.
TCTAACTCCAAAAATCGGCGCCATTGATCGCGCGGTAAATAACGCTCATCTACATTACGAGCATGCTCACCAAGTGCGTGAACCTCGTAATATACCGCTAATATATTTCTGGCAACCCGGTACCAGTTATACTTTTGAACCTGGGAAAACCCTCGCTCAGCAAGCTGCTGCCTAAGCTCACGATTAACCAACACCGACTCCATAGTTTCAGCCAGCTGATCGGTATCATAAGGGTTAACCATAAGTGCCGCCTCACCTACCACCTCTGGGATAGATGAAGTGTTAGAGGTTACGACCGGAGTGCCACTAGCCATTGCTTCAAGAGGAGGTAAACCAAAGCCTTCGTATAAGCTAGGATACACAACTAAGCGGGCTTTTTTATAGTAGTCTACAAGCTCGTTATCATTAACAAACCCTTTGAATAACACGTCGTCTTTATATTTTTTCGCATTTAGCCGGACGACCCCGAATAGCGGACTTTCACCTCCGATAAGAACCAACTTAGTCGTGATGTCAGGTCGCCTTTCACGCAGTTTCTCATACGCCTCGACCAAGGTACGAATATTCTTGCGAGGCTCCAAAGACCCTACATACAAAATATAGTCTTCATCTTCGACAGAAGTGTTGCGCTTGTTTTTCAAGAACATTTCATCCACAGCCCAGTAGATCAAGCTTACTCGTTCCGCGGAAACATCACAGTACTGCAAAATATCATTGCGAGAATTATTGCTATTAGTAACGATTCTCGTTGCGCGCTTTACCAACCGAGGGATAACGAAATTATACAAAGTATGAAATGAAAAACTATACCACTGAGGGTTCACCACAAAGCAGAGGTCGTGGATATGAACAATAGAACGCCCCTTAAAAAATAGAGGCGCCATGTTAGCAGGTGAGTGTAAGAGATCTACTTGATACTTCTTTGCCAACCTAGGCAGAGTAAACTGCTCCCACACATGATTGCGAAAGCTTTCTCCACTACGAATATTTGAGCCAATAACTTTAACGTTATCATAGGACCAATCTTGATTACCCACCTGGTCCTTACCGGTGAAAATAAAGTACTCATTTTCCCGGTCGATCTTTACCAAGGTCTTTATTAAGTTATACGCTGCGCGCTGCACCCCAGTACGTTTTGCTACAAGAAACCGGCCGTTAACTCCAATACGCATCTAAACTAAGACCTTTTCTTCGGAGGCAGCTACGGGGAGTAGTTCCTTTTCACTACGTTCATAGATCTCTAGGGTTTTCCTGCTCATAGCCAGCCACGAGAAGCCCTGTGCGTGCTGAGCACCTAACTTTTCCAACCTAACCCGAAGCTGGCGATCATAAACCCCCTTCTCTAACGCCACCGCAATAGCTTTGTAGTCGTATGGGTTTACAAAAATCGCATTATCACCAACGACCTCGGGTAAACTAGAGGACCTAGCGACCACAACAGGCGTACCACAGGACAAAGCCTCAAGTGGAGGCAGCCCAAAACCCTCGTAAGTAGATGGAAAGACAAAAAGCTTGGTAAGCGAATATACCGCCGGCAAATGCTCTTCGGAGATAAACTTAGTAAAGTAAATTCTGTGCTTTTTACCAAAGTTTTCCGAGATGCGAATGATGGATTTATCGACTGGACACGCTAACACTAGTGGTATGTCAATATTCGAAAAACAATACGCCCGGACCAACTGCTGAATGTTTTTGTGTGGCTTATTGTTAGATAGACAAAAAATAAATTGCTCGGGTAACTCATAAATATCGCGCACGTATTCCAAATACTCCGAGTCAGTGATTTTCTGATACCGCTTAGAGACACCGTTATAAGTTACAAAAACCTTTGACCTAGTTAGGTCGAGATTATTTACGATTTCATCTTTACTAAACTGACTGACGGTCAGAACATACCTAGAACGCCTGATACAGCTCTTCACAATAAATCGGTAATAAATTTGATGGAGCGGGGTATAGAATTGCGGCAGTACTATATGGTTAACATCGTGTATCGTCATAACCATATTACAAGGAGTATAAACTGGCGCTACATAAGACGGGGCATGAAACAAATCACACTGCAACGCCTTCAGTACCGATGGAATCTCGAAGTGTTCTCGAATGCTAATCCAAGAACTCTTAATTTCATAAAGCTTAATAAAATCCGGCCAGTCGTCTTTTTTTAGAGGGCTATTTTTGTTAACCAGAACAAAGAACGTATGCTTGTCACCAATCTTCTTCAAATTGTGCAGCAAATGATAAACATAGCGGGCGATACCGTGCATACTTCCAGGGTTTATCATTCTTGCATCGATACAAATGCGCATAGCTGTTTCAAATCCTCCACTTAGAGCTAGAGTATACTTAAACTCAAAACAATCTAAGGCCTTTTTTTAATCAATAAATACGGAATGATACCAACAAAGTTCAAAGTAATCTGGGCAACTAAGTACACATTAAAAACATTTGCGCCGTTTTTCAGGCCAATCAATTGATACAAGCTGTCAAAAGCGACGTGTCCCACACCCATTCCAGCTGGCGCCAGAGGCAACGCCGTTGACAGAACGCCAACTGGATAAATGGCCGCGTAGCTAAGAAAGTCGACAGAGCTATCATTCATAAATTCGGTGAGATAAATAAAAAACACCATAATAAGCGACTGAATGGTCATCGATACAAAGAGGGCCTGTACGAGACTCCACGGTCGGCTGCGATACTCACAAAGGGCTAAATAGATTTTCTTTAGCAAAGAAAACCCAACAATATTTCGACTGACTATTCTGAGGATCAGATCCTTTTCAGGAGGAATCCGCCAAAATGCCAAAATATAAAAACAAACAGTGAACGCAAACAAAACATAAATAAGTGCTACAATCGGAATCAACGATTCGTTGTTAATAAATTGTGATAAATTAAATGAAATCGATACCGCACCTAGCGTGAACAAGCCCATCAAACCAACGATACGGTCTAATAAAATACTTAGCATCGCAGGCGTTTTATTGCTCTTCTCTTGGTCTCTGATGACATAAATTGCCTTCATCAAATCGCCGCCAACTGCACCGGGGATAATCGAATTAAAAAACAGACCAATTAAGTGCAGCTGAAGAACTCGAAAGTAGTTGACTCGAATACCAACGCCATACAACAACAACATCCAACGTGTAGCACCTAACCCAACAACAGCAAATGCCCACCCAAAGACAATAATAAATATAATAAACGGACTGCGGGAAATAGCCGCCAGTTGACTAAAATCGATTTTGCCAGAGCTCCACATCCAATATGCTAAACCACCAGCAAAAAATAGTTTAAATAAGTTCAAGAAATGCTTAGAAACTCGATCTCGCAACATCCGCTCGTATAAAGTCAAACAATGGAGACCAATATAATCGTATTCTTCCGCTTATACAACACCCAGTATCGAAGAATAATGGGGGCCTTCTGCCCCCTTCCTTCGCGCACTTATACGCTTTAACTTAAAACTCTAACTAAGCCGCTTGGCGCTCACCCCGGAGGTTATAAACCTCACAAGTACTTTCCTGCTCATCGGGCCCTTGGGGGTCAGCAGAGTTAGACTCGGCGTTGCCATCATCATTAGCTCCGTTTATCGATACAGATAAATCAGCGATGATCGAAGTAAGCTGGCCAGATTGTTTCGTCAGACTTTGAGCAGCATTCGAGGTTTGCTGAGAGTTGGATACATTAGAAACGGTCGAGGTATTTATTTCAGCCATAGCGGTATTTACCTCGCTAATACCTTGTCCCTGTTCCCTATTGGCAGTAGCTATTTCTTGCATACGCGTATTAAGCAAACCAGACGAATCAACTATCTGTGCGAGAGATTCCTGGCAAATGTTTACAATTCGCTTGCCATCCTTAATAGTCTCCTGACTAGTGGCAATCGATGACGCAATATTTTCTTCGTTCTCCGCTACAATGGTGTGAACTTTCTCCGAACTGGAATCTAGAAGTTCGCTAATCTCCTTAGCTGCCTTACCGCTCATTTGAGCCAGATTTCCCACTTCTTCGGCAACAACAGCAAAACCTTTGCCACTTTCCCCGGCGCGCGCCGCCTCTACAGATGCATTGAATGAAAGCAATTTTGTTTGCACAACTATCGAATTTATTACTTGAGTTTTCGAAACGATTTCATTGATAACATCGACAATACTCTTCATTTGGATATTGCCTTCTTGAGATTGTTTCTGAATCTCATTGAGACTTTGCTCAATCGCAGCCATCGCACGTGCCATTTCTTCGGTTTGCTGCTGACCGTCCTTAGCGGAATTCTGACTTTTTTGTGCAAGGTCTGCTGACTCACTTGAATTTTCGGAACTAAGTTTAGCCATGGCACTGATTTCTTCTAGGGCCGAAGCAGATTCAGTAACCGACGATGATTGCTTGGTCGACTCCTGATATAAATTTTCAGCTGCATTCGCAATATCGTTGGTCGCAGTGTCCATCTCTGAGTGACTCTTCTTTAACTCGTCGACCACCCGATTGATCGTTACAGTGGTTTTTTTCAAAATTAAAAAAGCCAGCAAACTAACGACCACAATAGCTAATGCATTAATTGCTATATTTTCAATCAACAGTAATTCTTTAATAGCCTCCGATTCCTTATATTCGTCTTCCATAATTTTTTCATTTTTTTCGACCAAACTAGTCAAAAGATCATCGATATCAAAAAGAATCTTCCTAGCAGTATTGTGTGACATTTTGTAGGCATCCATGATTAGGCCCTGATCTGCTAGGGCTACCACCTGGTCGTGGGCTCTATCCCAGTTTGCATACATTACTTCTATTTTGGCAATTTTTTCTTTGTCAGAGCCAAAACTAGAGTACTCCTTAAAGTACTTATCTATCTGCTGTCGAGTGGAGTATATCGAGTCGGCTGCGATTTTCTTTTCCTCAGGGCTTGGGTCAAAGATTATAGTATTTTCGTAGTCCTGTAGGATATTTGTTTGCGCTTCCATTTTTTCTGCAATAATTGATTTGTGCGCGACATTATGCACAATATGATCGATTAGCTCATGCATTTGGCTAACCTGAGTAAGCGATAGCCAGCTCATGCCAGCCATCATTAAAAAGGAAACGATTAATACTGAAAAGATTTTATGTGTCAGGCTTAAGTTTTTCATACGAAATCCTTTAGTAGTTAGAAAATACTATCAAGCCTTCGGAGTGATTAAAAAATACTTAATCAGTAACTTTAAAAAATATCGTAACTATCTGTAATTAAAAAATATTTAACTTCTCGTTATAATTATGATTAACTTGGGTGTGGTATAATATATTCATTATGAACAAAGATTTGATGTTTTTCGATATCGACCAGGTAGAGCGCATTGTTAAAGTGCCTCAATCAACGCTTCGTAATTGGGAGAAGAGGCACCAAGGGATCATTCCCAAAAGAAGTAACAGCGGCCGAAGAACCTACAGCCTTGACCAAGTTTTAACACTACGACAAATTTCCGACCTAATTCAGTCCGGTGCTCACCGACCCAAGGAATTATTCAAACTTATAAGCTCTGGTAGCAGTCTTCCCGAAATAGAAGCGAAAGTCCCACCTTGTGTACAACTTCAAATCGAAGCATGTTACAAAGCACTTATAGAGCTAGAATACGACACAGGGGTTTTAAGATTTCAACAACTGGCTATGGAGCTATCTGATCTACAGTTTATCGATTGGGTGTGCCGACCCATATTCAAAAAGTTAGGGCAAGATTGGTCATCAAAAAAAATCGGTGTTTACCAAGAGCATTTTGTCTCTGGAGTACTGAGGATTAAGTTATATCAGATATTAAGCCGACCGACTGCACTGCGGAAAAACACCTTACCTATCATGATGGCTACACTAACGGGGGAGAAGCACGAAGGGGGAATCCTTTGCCTCAGCTCGATGCTGCATTTAAAAGGCTGGCCTGTCGTATATTTAGGAACCGAGCTACCTGTGGAAGAATTAAAATCATGTGTAGCTAAACTGCAACCTTCGGCAATATGCCTATCAATGGTTGTCGCGTTCGACAAATTAAAGCTAGCAATGTTAGCTAAACTGAACGCAAAAGTTTTTATCGGAGGAGGCGCGGCACAAGAAGTTAAAGACCTGCCAAGTAATGTTTACCAACTCAGTGGAAGCTTCGAGCACAATATTGCGGTTATCGAAGCCGTGACAGAAGCAAAGTGGAGCGAATGTGAGCGCTCTGCAGTTTAGCTAAAGGGTCATACCGACTTCTAGACCAAGCACCATTTTAGTCATCGCCATACGAGAGAATGAGTCTTTCTCATCGACCGTAACTGGGCTATCTTCTGGCTTAGTATCTTTGTTTTTATCGTTAAACTTGCTTGCAAAGTGCCGGATACCAAAAAAACCACCGACAATAAACGGTACCGATTGGCCAATATACCGATAGCCAAGTCGACCACGCCCGGTGACACCCGATGCAGTCATATCGTATGCGACCCAGCCCTCTTCTTCTAAGCGCTCATCAGTGGCTAATACATAATCTGATTCCCGCTGCTTACGCAGCTCGACTTCTAAAGATCGATACCCGGCCCCCAAAAGCCAATAAAACCCGGCCATATGTTGTGGACGGCTATATCGAGCTACAGCCAGGCTAGCCTCCCAGCCATAAGTTTTAAGGCTTACACCTTTTTCCTCGACCTCTTTGTCAGAAAATTCTTCTGCCGCGTTCACCTTGATATACTCAAACGAGACACCAGCATTACCGAACAAATTCATTTCCACATGCGCAGCCATCTCTCTACCAAAGTTGATCAGAGGAAAGCTCACATGAGTGTAGCGGTAGGCCTTCGTCTGCGCCCCCATTGAAAACCCGACATCAGAAATCGTTAAAACAGCAACCAAAAACCAAAGCCTTTGGGTCTTCATGATTCACCTCACTGATAGTTGTACTATTATTATACCGCAATCAGGCACCAGAGGCCGAAAGCCACTAGGCACCAAATATGTAAGTAGCTATTTTCTAATGCATTTTAACCAAAACTTAATTATTGACCGCTCATAAAATCTGGACTAGTTAACTGGGTTCACCTAACTGGCCAACTGATTTCCGGCCTATATAGTCTAAATTCTCGATCAGATCAGGAGATGTCACCTATGGTTTACCGGCTTATCATGCTCATTTTCGTGAATACCTTTATATGCCTTCGGTTGGCTCTTGCGGGGTGTATAGATACCTTTATAGGACCTCATCAATTCTATAAACCGATAGACCTTCAAACTTGGGAATCTTATTTGCGACATAAGCCGTATCCGTATATTAGAATTGCAGATATTATGGTCCCTCACCCCACCCGCGATGTAGATTTTGTCACCTCCGGGCCCGATTTAATCATCATCCCAAAGGCTTTTAATCGTGACCCCGAATATATCTCTCTTGGCAAAAAAGGTTACGCCACCTCAATGTTCTATCGACGTGGGTTTCTTTACATAACTTTCTTTGACACAAAAAAAATGACCCAGCAGCTTAAAGTCATAGAGGTAGGTGGCTGGACACTAAAACAATTAACTTTAGGTAAGGTCAGGAGCTACAATCTTGTCAAAAACGCAGATCAGGCCTCATTTACCCGCCTTAGCCATAATGCTTACCATCAAGAAGCCATCATTACGTCGAGTATTGCGCAAAGTAAAAATATGGCCCCAAGAGGAGAGCTAAGCTTCGTCCAATTTAGTAGCTCAGCTAATCTCAAAAAAAACCTGACAAACGAAATCTATACAGCCCATGGGCAAACTCCCACCCTTGCAAAACGCCATAATAACGGTCGAATTTTTATAACTGTTAAAGGCAGCTCAAAAGTGTTTGTCACCACACTCAAAAACATGCCAGAAGCGTCAGGCTACCAAGAAGAGTTTTTTCTTACTAAAGTACCCTTACCTGGTGACCTAACTCCTAAGAAAAAATATCCTGTTTACAGCCTGATTGATATTAAGGGTGCTGGCCACATCCACGGCCTTTACTTCTCTATTCTCGGCGAAGCATTCGCATTGTTTAGCAAACCATCAGAGCCAAATCTTTGGGTTGCAAAATTCAACTCTTACCAAGAAATTCGGCAGAACCCTGATCGAAACAACAACATAAAAACGGTAGAAACCTCAATCCCAGTCAATGCTGCCACCGACAAAAATAGGCCTCAAGAATACCTAACGCACATATCAGAGGTAGATCGAATCCTGTATATATCTAACGGCAGTACAATGCACTGGGAGTTGAACCTAAAATAGTTTATGATCTTCTTCAAACTCTTTGGAGGATCGTAATGCTAGTCATCGGTCATCGCGGTGCATTACACGAAGCTGTCGAAAATAGCTTTCAATCGTTTGAGAAAGCTATCAAAGGGGGAGCCGAGCGCATTGAGTTCGATGTTCAAGCGACTAAAGATCAAAACTTAGTTATTATGCATGATAAAAGGCTGAGAAGAACCGCCAACGTGTTTAAGTCTGTAAAGAATTTAAATCGCGCAGAAATCGAAGACATCAGACTATTAAACGGTGAACAAATTCCTTTTTTGGAACAGGTCATCGAGCAATTTTTAGACCGAGTGGAGTTTAATGTCGAAATCAAATCGACCTCGATCGAAACGGTAGACCTGCTGGCCAAACTACTTAAGAAATTTAAGCTTAAAAATCGTCTGATCGTTTCTTCGTTTCAATTTAAATCGATGAAATACCTTTCTCAGAAGTACCCAAAAATTGAAAGAGCATGCTTATGGAA
>JANQHA010000499.1 GCA_028282865.1 Oligoflexales bacterium | reverse complement strand
GTTTGCCGAAACGACCTTTTCTATGGAATCGTTGTTGACCGAAGTAGGACTCAGAACCTTCAGGTAGATTCCAGCATGCTTGAACGATTTCACGGATTGCTAAGATCGACTCAGAATCTTGGTTTTGCTCTCGACAAGTTTTGATAGCATCTCTATTTGACTGGGCAAGATCTCGAAGTGCTTTGTGATCCTCACTTAATTCTGATCTGATTTCGCTTCTAGATTTGCCCGCCTCTTTAAGTTCGTCTTTCTTCGCTTCAAGAGTCCTAACTTCCTCGCCAAAGCCAGCACAATCAGCCACAGCTAGGCGCTGAGTTTTAGCTAGTGATCTTATGGCACCGATAACCGCTTTTGCTTCCTCTGACAATACTGGCTCATGCTCATTGTATTCATTATCTGCTGCGTCTACTTCTTCGCCGAGTAGGTAGCCATCATTTTCTGATGTCTCTGCAGAGTCTAACTCTCCAATATTTTGCTCAGCTTGAGGTATTTCAATTCCGCAGCTTGCTGCAGTAGTTCCCAAATAGCCTAACATTACTAATACTTTCAATTTCATACTTTTTCTCCTTCAGTTTGTTAAATTTTAGCCGTTTTTGTGAGTGGCAATAAATCTCTTATCGGTCATTTTTCTGAAAACTTTAATTTTATTTTTTTATTAATAAAAACAATGTATTATATATATTTTTTTCTGAAAATAATACTTTTTTTGAGTATAAAATTTCTTGTATTTAAAAATTTTTTAGAAATTTCAAAAAGAACTCAAGATTTCTCTCATTATACCGATAACTCTACTAAGAAAGGTGGGGTGAAGTTATAGATGTCAAAGGCACTACTCAAAACAATCGCTAAAAGCATTCCAGTAACCGATCATACGGATTACCGGACGTGGCTGGCAGCAGTGTATGTGGCCGCCAAGTCATCGGATCCTTCGTATTCATATACTAAGTTCTCAAATGACCTAGAGCTCGGATCAAGCAACGCCCATTTAATTGTTTCAGGTAAGCGTGACCTTACTGAGAAGGCTGGTAATAAGATTATTGAATCATTCAAACTGACTGGTAAGCAACGTAAGTATTTCTCTGCTCTAGTCACTTATCAAAGATCACGCTCGACCAAAGATAGAGAGCAGGCATTCAATGAGATGATGTCACTTAAGTCCGAGGTATTGCCGACTACTCTGAGTAAAAACCAGTTGGAATTTTTTGCTGATTGGTACAACGCCGCGATTCTAGAATTACTGAGATTACCAGATGCATCCGACGACCCCCAATGGCTAAATAAGACCATTAATCCCAAAGTCAGTGTGCCACAGATAAAACGATCTTTGAAGCTACTCACCGACCTAGGCTATTTAAAAATGGATCAGAAGCTGAACCGTCTTTTTCCGACCGAGGCGACGATTTCTACTGGTAATGAGGCCTACGGTATGGCGATGGTTAGCTATCACCAGCAGATGTTAGATGTTGCTAAGCAGTCTATCAATGATGTAGAGGCTAGTAAGCGAGAAATAAGTGCGACGACTATGGCAATTACTACTAGCCTAAGGCAGCAGTTTAAACAGGATATCATAAGTCTTAGAAAACGAATGATACAGCTAGCAAACGAAGTAGAAGGTGCCAATGAGATTGTTCAAATTAACATGCAATTGTTCCCGATTGCTCAAACTAAGGAAAACCAAGATGATTAATGCTCTAATTAAGTTGATCTCTATTTTGCTTTTGACCGGTTGCGTCATAGAGGCTGGAAACCCTAACGGAGTGACTGGCGATCTTAAGATAAGCTGGGACGGTAATGGTAGTTCCTTGGGCCTAGTAAGTAGCGGTAGCTTCGAAATCTTTATTGATAGTGTCATTTTGTACAATGATGCAGATAATTCAAACTTATCCATGACCTTAAAACCAACCCACGAGTCAATTAATATCCTTAGGAATGAAACAATCGAGTTTGCAACGACTAGTGAAGTCATTCCTGGCACCTATAACAACATAGTCATCATTGTTAAGGATAGTAATCCTTTTAAATACAAGCCAGATGGATCAAACGAGAAACCAGTTAGGTTTGAAGACTCTGGTAGCAAAGCGATCTATATTTCAGGTAATTATGAAATTGAAGAGGGTCAGAGTGAGGAAATTGTAGTTTCGCTTGATCTATCAAATTCATTGAGCGAGTCAGGTGATGGATTTATCTTTAAGCCGAGGGCTGGAGCTCAGCGACGTAAGTTTGGCGTCTCTTACTCGTCTACAGTAAATTTTGACGAGGGTGAGGTCGTGTGTGCGTATTTATATGACGCTATTGCCCCTCCAAAGCGGATGGGCAGAATTGCAAAGCGCTTTAAGAAAAGATTAACACCACCTTCAGGCTTTAAAGCATTTACTAGACCGGAGTTTAGCTCGGCTGATGATGTCGTTAAGGATGAGACCAAGAAGTGTGACAATGCCTTCGAAAGGCGGCCTGTGATAAACAACTCTTTTGAATTTCGGCACCTTAAGCCCGGCACCTATGACTTCCGAGTCTTTAAAGAAGATGGCTCATTTGAAGATATTGAGACAGGGGTTAGGTTGACATTGAATCGGTAGTTTAAGCTAGCTTTAAAATCGGGTAGTTATACTAAAGGCATATTTATTTAATCCAATATGGTATAAATAAATATACCATATTGGGTTGATTGTGAATTATCGAGTCATTAAGTCACTAAGATTAAAAAGAAACCTCTCTGAACGGCGGCTGTCTGAGATATCAGGGCTTTCGAGGTCGAATATTCGAAAGATTGAGTACGGAGCTCTAGGGATTCGATTGGAGAATCTCAGAGTGCTTTGTCAGAGCTTAGATCGGCAATTAGAGGTCATGGTGACACCAACTGAGCCAGTCGAGGTGGCGCACTCTGTCGTTTACCTTTCCATACAGATTGAAAGAGATGGTTTTGAAAGTTGGAAGATCCACCTAATGGATTTCGTTGATAACTTTCGGCGTAGATACGACCCTCGTTTATTAGTTCTTCCCCCGGTTGAAACGCTTGATGCACGAATTAAGGCTCTCATCACTTCGACAGTATTATTTCTTTGCACCGAAGTCGGGGCCGATTTTCCCTCATGGGCATATCGTGACCATTTCCTTAGTAAGCCCTGGTTTGTTTCTGGTATGGAGTCACTGAAGGCCTCAGCAATTTTAGAATCGCCATGGCAGTATCGAAAGAATAATATCTTTGTTTTAAGTAATTTTTTGGCAAGGGTTTGACCGTGATTAATAAAGAGCAAATTATAGATTTGTTTCATAAGCTAAATGAAAAACTTCGGACGAGGGGTGTTAAGGGAGAGATCGGAGTAGTCGGTGGTAGTGTCATGTGTATTGCCTTCGATGCTCGGGCCGCAACTAAAGATGTCGATGCAATCTTTGAACCCTCTAGTATTATTAGAGCTGCTTCCCGTGAAATTGCTCAAGAGAAATCGCTACCGACAGATTGGTTAAATGATGCGGCAATGGGGTACCTATCATCGAAATTTAGAAAAGACGAAGTGCTGTCGCTTTCACATCTGATCATTTGGGTGCCTGATCCAAAGGGTATGCTTGCTATGAAGTGCATTAGCGCCAGGTGGGATACGTCGGATAAAGATGATGTAGAGTTTTTAATTAAGCACATAGGTTTAAAAGATGCAGAATCGGTTTTGGAAAGCATTGAATATTATTATCCTAAGAAAATAGTACCAGCAAAGACCCAGTTTTTTATCGAAGAGTTAGTGGAGAAATTGGCCTAGAGTGGAACTCCAAATAGATCGCGCCAATGCTTTAAATTTAGCTTTAGTTAACAGATAGTTATACCTGTTCAAATCCGGGATCCTTGCTAATAGTTATGAAGGTATTTGCATAGCGGATTATATGAGATATCATTGTAACTAAAATATCTTCCATAGAGAGGTCCATAGATGAAAACTATTTTTATAATTCTATCTTCTGTAATCATTTTATACTCAGCATGGTCTTGTAAATTAAGAATTTCTGAGTCGAGCTCAATAGCTTCTCCCATTAGTGCTAAGTATTCTACTCCTTATGTTTGTGTTAAGGACAAATCTTTTATCGGAGGAAGGGATCACCCTCGAGAAGGTGACTGGGTTGTGATTAATCTAGGTAAAGATCTAATTGGGCGCATTGCTGGGAATGTGAAATTTAGTAAAAAAGAGTATTTTTGTGGCGTTCGGACTCATTTTGTCGAGCAAATTGGTACGGTATACAGCTCTGATAATTTTTATTTTGATTTGAGTGGAGTAAACGGATTGAAGTTTCACTTCAATGCAGATGAAAACAAATCACTTGTTATTAGGAATTCAAATGGTGAATCGAAAACATTAGGCCATTGTCAAAAGTGGCCAGCTGGCTACGAAGAGCGTACCAATCCCGATTTTGGCTTTAATTGCCAATCAGGTGAATGAACATTATTGTCATAACTCTGCACTCTGGATTAACAAATGCCTAAAGAAACGCGAATTATCATGTTTCGTCACGGCGAAACTGACTGGAATAAACACCGGAAGTGGCAGGGGCATTCAGATATTCCCTTGAATGCTACTGGGTATTCTCAAGCAAAAAAATTGGCAGAAGTTCTGGCGGTCGAACCGATCGACCACATTTTTAGTAGTGATTTAAGTAGAGCCGTTCAAACGGCCGAAGCTGTTTCTAAGACCATTGGGTGTCAGATTTCGACTGACAAACGGTTACGGGAGATTGACTTGGGTGAAGGCGAAGGGCTTTTGCGAACACAGACGGCAGAGCTTTTTGGTGATGGTTATTTAGAAGCTTTTTTTTCTAACCATGATTTAGGCTTTAGATTTCCTAATGGTGAAACAAAAGGTGAGCATCGTGACCGCCTAGTAGAATTAATCAAAGAGGTGGCGCCGGAGTTTGTCGGCAAAACTATTGCACTCTCATCTCATGGTGGGAGCATGCATCGAGTTTTTTGTGCTTATTGGCATGATTTAAGTCAGAAAATTAAGATCCCTAACTGTTCTTATATGGTATTTAACGTCAACATCGATTTGGAAATAAGTTTCTTAGACAAATCAAAGTTACCTTTTTGCAGCATAGACTAGGTTACCTAGCTAGCCTCCTCGACTGTATCATCGATTTTTGTTCCTTTCATCGCCAGAGATCTTATCTTTTTACGAATATTTTCATGAACCCCAACGAATGAACACCTGACAAAATATTTATCTTTGTTTTTTTTCACGCTTTCAGATTGGCAGGAAAAGACGATTTCTTCTCCTACCACCTCGTTAATCGATTTTGCTTTGATTTCTATAAGTCCACCTTCTTCAAATGGAATCACAGATTCAAATGTCAAATGAACTTCTGATAATTCGGTAACCCAGAAGTCAATTGGCATTGGCAGGCCGAGGAGCTCAGCTTTTGCTCTAAGCTTCACCACCGCGAAATCTTCAGTGCTTCCGGTTCCAAGTAGCTTCTTCAGTTTTTCTTGAAGAATAGCAGGGTCAATCGGTTTAACAATATAGTCATGGCCACCGCTAGAAAGAGCACTTAATACAGTCTTCTTATCTCTGTCTCCAGAAATGAAGCAGACTTTTACATCTGGAGACAACTCTTTGATTTTTGCCATAGCTTCGATTCCACTGAGCTCTGGCATATTAACATCAAGTAATATTAGGTCAAAATCTTCCTCATCTTCATTCTTAAGAATTTTTACAACTCCCCGACCGCTGGAAGCTTCGACGACTGTATGCCCAAACTTCTGCAAAATAGCAGTTAGCAACACTCGCATATCCTGTATATCGTCGGCTACTAAGATCCTAGCCATCGTGAACCTCCTCGCATTTGATAACGATCCATTCTAAATAAATCACTGCATTATTCTAGTATAGCAGATCTTTCATTTCTGTTTATTACTAATAGCAAGGCTAATAGCCTCCGAAAGAATTTTGTCCGCGCCATATTTTTTATGAATAAATCTTCGAATTTCTGTAGGAAGTTCTGTGGTTTGCTTTTGCCATTGGCTTTTACGAGATATCAAGACAATCGGCAAATCATGGATGGCTTGTGCAACTGCAGTACCGGTGTATTCATCCAGGTAATAGTCCAAAATAACTACATCGTACTTAGTATTGGACAAAGCTTCTGCGAAACTTGAGACGGTCTGCTTCACTTCTAAGGAAATATTGTACTTCTTTGCATACCTTTTAATGACTTCTCCAAAAGTCGGGTCATCATCAAGAAGTATAATGTTTACGCGTTCAGCTTTCGAAAGGTCTAATGACTCTTTTGGCTCTTTCTGAAAGTATTTATAAGCTAAATTACTCATGGTTAATCTCCCTTAACTTTTTGTGTTTTGTTGCTATATAATAATTCGTAAGATTCCTCATAAAACTTAATGATTTCAAATATATACAAAAAAGTGGGGTTTGGAGATATTCTAATAAACTACTGTAATTATTAGGGATGTGGTGGGCTGAAAGTTAAGATTTACCCTTGTAAAGTATGTTTTTAACTATTTGAATTTTCTGGATTATTAATGGAACGGCCGTATGGTAAAATATTCGAAGACTAGCAAGTAATATAGGCGGGAGCTGAAATTGAAAAGCTACTTTATTGTAGTGGATGACGATCCTAGTGTTGCACCCCTGATTTCCAAAGTCACTGGTGTCGAGGTGATTAGTTTTCCTGAAACTCAGAAGTTACTTGGCGGTAGTAAGCAATATAACCCCAAGGCATTATTTTTAGATGTATACTTAGCTAACAATCAACTAGGTACTGAATTTGTTAGCGAGATTCGAACTCGGTGGTCTTACATTCCGATCATTGTCATGACTTCAAAGCCTTCTGATTCGATTCTAAAAGCTGCATTACAAAATGGTGCTGATGATTTTATCGCTAAACCAATCAATGCCGAAGAGTTACGTTCACGTCTATCTTCACGACTTGAGCTCCGAAATCAACTCAGTAGCAGTAATATTTTGGAATTTGGAGATTTGACTTTAGATCACAAACGAAAATTATTGTGTTCAAGTAAAAAAGAAACATTCTTGACACCGCAGCTGTGTCTTGCATTTGAGAATCTGATGGTGAATCAAGGGATGGTGGTCTCCAAGGACTCTTTTGTGAATCATATTTGGAGTGGAAAAAAAGTTACCAATAAGGCTATCGAGAAAAAGATTTACGAAATGAGGCAGCTTCTTGTAGAGGTCGAGAGTAAGGTCGAACTGAATACAGTTTACGGGAAAGGCTATCAGCTTATCCATAGGGTGAGTGAAGCTCCGAAGATATTAATTGTAGATGATAATGAAGTGAACTGCGAGCTGGTGGCAGCAATGCTTAAAAAGTTTGATGTTAAATCAGAGGTTGCATCCGATGGCAGGCAGGCGGTGGAGCTTGTTAAAGAAAAGGGCTTTGAATTTGTCTTAATGGATTGCTTGATGCCAGTTATGGATGGTTTTGAAGCGACTAGTAAGATCAAGAAACATACTGGCGGCTCTACTAAAGTCTTTGGGATGCTAGGTGATAAAGATGATTTAACTAAACAGAAGTGTGTTGATGCCGGGATGGATCATTTATTTGAGAAGCCTATCAGCCTAGAGGATATCACACAGGTTGTTAATATATGCTCTCCAAATTCAGGTGTCGATAAGCGCATCGAAGCCGAATTTGATTGCAGCATATTTAAGACACTAGATCACGATTACCTTAAGGAGTTGACGGAAGTATCAGACGATAATCCGGCTGAGTTTATTTACGGATTATTTGAACTTTTTACTAACACCAGTAAAAGTGCCGTAGATAGTTTAGATCATACTGCTGCTCATGAATCGACTCAGAGACTTGCCCATAAGCTACGGGGTATGGCGGAGAATATTGGAGCAAGGTCTTTAGCGGCGGCATGCGAGAGGTTGGAAGATCTAGCTGAAGAACATAACGCGGATGAATTAAAGGCTCAGATTGACATACTTACTTCGGAGTATGAGGTGGTAATGGCTGATATCAACCAGGTAAAGTTGTCTAAGGCCTCGTAGAGTTTATAAATCATTGCCATGTACGAAGCAGCGCACCGCCATTCCCAGCAGCAAAGCAGCGCACCGCCATTCCCAGCAGCAAAGCAGCGTCGGGAATCTCTTGCTTATCACTAAAGATCCCCGACGGTTTCGCCTGGGGATGACTGGAGTTCAATAAAGTTTTGCTGGGTATGAAGGCGGCTGCATTGAACACTTTAATGTATAAGATATTGTGATATATTTAGCATCGGTATGGTGTTTGGTTGGGGGTGCATGATGAAGCAAATAGTTATAGGGTTCTTTCTTATACTAGTAGCGTGTAAGCCGGTCCAGCGAGATAGTTCCTTGGAGGAGGTGATTGATAAATCATCCTGGCATCCTATTAGTCAGGAAAAGAACTCTAAAGTGCTGAAGGTAGCATCAAGTGTTGTGCTATTATCTGATCTTAAAAATTATCGGGAATTGCAACCTATCCCTGGTTATTGCTCTGGCGGTGTTTTTCATCATCGGCTTGATAAAGAGAAACTTATTCTTCTTACTGCAGGACACTGCCTAAAAGATCAGTCTCAGTGTGACAAAACAGTTGTTATTTTTAACTATGACAAGAATCCTCTCAAAGTTTCGGGTGCAAGGCATGTAGCGCTGCCATGCGATAAATTATTACTTACAAGTCGAGGGGTGTTTTTACCAGATGTCGCTGTTGCAACTTTAAAGCCTGCTATTTCAGGTAACCTTAATAATGTCAATATCCAACCTTTAGAAATTGGTCCGTTTCAAAAAGGGAACGAACAAATGGTGCTAATTGCTCATCCCAATGGGATGGAGAAATACATTTCTAGGTGTACTAGCAAGTTTACGGAAAATGATAAATTCGTACGATCTTCTTTTATGGGTAGAGACGAGTGTAATCAAGTTGGCGGAAGTTCTGGAGGTATATTCTTTGGTAAAGCTTTTAAACCTATAGCGCTGGTTACCTCAGACTACGATAGCGCAAGGGTTAAGAGTCCCGATGAAACAAAAGGACGAATAATATCAAATCAACACACAAATTTGGGAACAGAATTTCAAGAGACAATTGAAAATTTGCTTGCAGACCCTAGTGGTCCTACTTATATTTTTTCGGCACAGAATATGTTTGCATACCACCCTGGCCACAAATTTTTTGCGACGTGTCACTTATATTATCAGAGACGTAACGACGTTCCAGCAAAGAACTGCCGTTCATTGTTAGTTACGCTGCATAAAAGGGCTATCAACCCTTTGAAGATGACTACTGATTCAACTATTGTTATTTCAGATCTCCCATTTTTCTACTACGATTACGAAAACGGTGATATTAGATACTTTTTTCCTAAAAATGCTTCTCCGGATGAAGTGGAGATCTTTTTTCAGAAACTAGCTACCATGTCAAGAAAAGGTACAATCGCGAAGTACAAGGGTACAGTATTGCTGAAATTCATTGATGGAGATCCTCTGTCCTATAAAGAATGTTATGAAAAAATTTCTAAGACTAGAATTTGGCTTTTTCCTTGGGTGTCGGGCAATATGCCACACGGTGCAGATGTTTTAGCGACGATGGATGAGATCAAAATCCTTGCTAATATTGATTGTACGCGAAAGGCTACCATTGATATTGTGACGAAAGACGCCAGTGGACAAATGCGAGAAACAAAAAAAGTAGTCTTCGAAAAGTGAGTACGAGATAATCGGCGCTAACCAATTTAACTTGCTTTAGGCAATTGATCTTGGAGGATTCCCTCTACAACCGTAAACTCCGAGACTAAGTCTTTAAACAGTTTTTCAGCTTCTTCTATGTTATTGCTAAGGCCTGCAGCCTCAAGTTTCTCACATATTTCAGTCATGATTTTTGCGCCGACGATACCGCATGTGGTTTTGAATTTGTGAGCTGATTTTTTTATCTCATCACCATTTTTTTGTTTAATGGTTTCTTCGATTTCAGAGAAAATATCTTCGGCACCAGATAAGAATGAATTGATTTGTCTAGTGTGAAGATCTAGCCCTCTAAGCATTTCGATAGCATCTAAATCAACGGATTTAAGCTTGGGTTCTGGCTCGGGTTCAGGAGTTTTAGGCTTTACTCGAGCGGTTGTGGAAGGCGTTGTTGCGACCGTGGAATTCTCAGCCGGCTTTGAGCTGAATAATGAGATTAATTCACCGACCCTTTCCACTGTTACGGGCTTGGTTGCGTAATCGTTCATGCCAATTTCAAGGCATCTTTCGCGGTCTCCTTTCAAAGCGTTGGCAGTGAGAGCGATGATGGGCAATTCATCTTTTGGTTTAAACTTCCTGATTTCTGTGGTCGCTTGGAATCCGTCCATTTCAGGCATCTGGCAATCCATCAAAACTATATCAAAGGAACCGTTTCTCACCCGATCGACAGCTATTTTACCATTCTCTGCTATCTCTACACTGTGACCGGCTTTAGTCAGAATAGCTCTCATTAAGTGCTGATTGGCGGAATTGTCCTCGACCACCAAAACATTTTGTGGCGGGACAGTGTCTTCGGACTTTTGAAACGAGTATCTTTCATTTCTATAGGCTTCGATTTCATCTCCACCAGTTAGAAATGCTACGACTAGTCTTCGAAGCGTATTATGCTTGAGCGGTTTTCCAAGCGAATCTAAAAAACCATGATTGACGGCTTCTTCGTAGCTGAATGGATGACGCGCCTTATTGGATATAATAGCTAATTTAGTTTTTGATATATCAGCCCGTTTGGTGATTAAAGATCCCAACTCTAGTCCATTAACTTCAGGCAGCTGCTGAGATATAATCGCCATATCAAATGGCTTCTCTTGGGCGGCTGCTTCTTTGAGTATTCTGATGGCTTCGAGCGCCTCACCAGCAACTGCTGTTGTTAAACCCCAATCATTTAATTGTCGTGTTACGCATGCTCTAGCTTCTTCGTTCTGGTTAACTATGAGTATTTTCCCGTGAGTGAGCTTTTCTGGGAACTCGCCGATTCTTCCTGGTGAGCCTTCTATTTTTATCGGAACATCAAAGTAGAAGGTGCTTCCTATACCAAGCGTGCTAGTGACTCCGATCTGTCCGTCCATGAGTTCAGTTAACTTCTTGCATATAGCTAGTCCGAGACCGGTGCCTCCAAATTTGCGGGTTGTTGAAAAATCCGCTTGAGTAAAAGATGAAAACAAATTTGGTATGGCGTCTTCTTTTATCCCAATTCCCGAGTCGATGATTTCAAATCTAATTTTATTGTTTTCATCGCCTTGTCGATAAATATTTATTTTAATATGCCCCGATTCAGTAAATTTGATCGCATTACTACCTAGGTTTATCAGTATCTGTTTTAACCGCGTTGGGTCACCAATCAGCTTACTGGGTATAGACGGATCGACATGGATGAGTAGTTCTAGGTCTTTGTTGTTGACCGGTTCAGTAAATAATTCCATGACATCATCTAGAACACTCTCCAACTCAAACTCAGTTTCCTCTAGTGTCAGCTCTCCAGCCTCGATCTTAGAAAAGTCCAATATATCGTTCACTAGAGCTAATAGCGCATCGCCAGATACCTTTATCTTCTTGAGGTAGGAGACTTGCTCAGGATCCAACTTTGTCTGCATCATGAGGCTTGTGGTGCCTATGACTGCGTTCATCGGAGTGCGGATCTCATGGCTCATGTTTGCCAGGAAGAGACTTTTTGCCTGGTTTGCTGATTCTGCGATTTGCTTTTCTTTTTCCAGGGCGACGTTGAGTTCCTCAAGGTCTTTGGTACGCTCGGCAACTTTTATTTCGAGACCATCACGTGCTCTTTCTGCCTCTTCTTTGGCAAGAAAGGCCTCTCGGGTTTTAGTTTCCACCAAAACCTCGAGCTGCTCTATCTTCTGATTAGCACGCTTAAGCCTGCGTTCTAACTTGTTTGACTCATCCATGAGACTACACTCTTTAGCTTATGCAGCACCGGTGGCGGCATCACAAAATTTAATTGAAAATTTCCAAATACCTTTGCTTTCGTCTACAGGTACTCGGTTCATTTCAATCTCAGATTTATAGTGTTCAGCGGCACCGTTTGTAAGGCCTTCAAATAGGTCTGGAAGGTTACGATCGGAGGAGTACTTTATTTCGAGCACGTCATCAGAAGGTTCATTATACTCAAACTTTGGCGTAATGGCTTCTGGATACAGTTTATTAACTTCGACGTGAATTACACCGTCAACCGATTTCAAAAAATCTTTTAGAGAAGAAACCGAATCGACAAATACCGGGTAAGTCTTAACTAGCTCATGAAACAAATATTGGCCAAAGGCTTTTAAGGCTGCATCTAATGGGATTCCTGCTTTGGCAATAGTTTTAGATACAATTTCAAGTAAATCGCTGTCCGGATAAGTACCAGGCCCGACAAACGCACCGTCTGTCTGAAGCTCGCACTCGTCCAAAACATCCTCGAAAAAATCTTGGCCGTGATTCTCAACGATAAACTTCTCAAAAACATTAAAAACAATACCTTTCACAGGAACCTCCGAATTATTTAAGCTATGTTGCTGACTCCATCGGATAATATACCGGAGTCATGAGGTTATATGAATGGGCAAAGAATAAATTAACTTTTCTAATCATTAAATTTTTCGAATAAATGGTACTAGATCAATAGCTAAGATAGATAGCCGACAGGATTGGTTTAGTGTAATAGTACTATATTTAGAAAAAGAAGTACCCGATACCAACCTCGCCAGCGACCTCTGTTCTAGCTCTAACATCATGACTGTCGCCAAGGCCAATATAAAACTTGGGCCTACGGGCATTTATTGGGTTGCTGTTATGCTGCCAGCCGATGCCTGCCTGCATGAAGAGTTGTGGCATCCCTAGATGCCACTGGACTCCAAAAATAGCCCCTACATGGTTGGCAGTATGATTGTCTACAGTGTCATGCTTCCAAGTGCGGCTTTCTTCGTCGTAGCGTTCATTGATCTCTAGACCTGGCGCAAACCACCGCCGCTCAAAAAAAGCCTTGATATAAACGCCGGTCTTTAAAGCGCCGCTAAAGTGATAAGCATATTCAGTGCCAAGGGAATAGTAAACGTTGCCATTGGATTTGCTGGTAAAGATTCCAAGTCTGTGTTTCTGGACCGTAGCACCAAAAGTAAAGGTTGATGGGAAAATGTGACCTTGAATGAAAAGAACAGGGCCAGCTGGTGCTGATTCTTGAGCGGTTGCCGCCGTGCATGAAGTCCAAAATATAGTCACTGCTAGGCATGTCAGTTTTATATGCTTCATACTCTTCGCTCCTTGGTCGACCGATATTGATACGCAAACCTTAACACAAAATAACGACATAACTAGCCCATTTCATTTGCTGCCAAGGCTCGACGATACTAACCGGTGTATTTTGGGTTATCTATTGAAATTACTGTATAAATTTGATTCGTATATAGTCTTTTAATACCGATATAATTTTGCTAGAGTATTTTGAAATAAACAAAAGTACTACAACAGGGACGTTGGGAAATGCTATTTAATTCTATTCCTTTTGTTATATTCTTCTCTTGTATTTTGGCGCTCTATCAAATTCCTTTTTCCTGGCGAACAAAAAAGATTGGACTGCTGGTAGCAAGCTACTTATTTTACATGGCTTGGAATCCTCCGTTTATCCTGCTTATCATTCTGTCGACCCTCATAGACTGGTTTGTAGCCAAGCGGCTTGGAGGTCCGAATGCCAAGAACCGGGCAGCTCTCATTGTGACCTCACTCGCGACCAACCTAGGTTTGTTAGGGTATTTTAAATACGGTGGTTTTTTACTAGAAAGTTTTGAACAACTACTCAGCTTGGCTGGTTTCCAGGCATCATTTCCGCAGTCGGATATTATTTTACCAGTCGGGATTTCATTTTACACGTTTCAGACGCTTTCATATACCATCGACGTATACCGAGGCAAAGCTAAGCCTTGGACAAGCTTTCTCGATTTTGCTTTATACGTAAGCTTCTTTCCGCAGCTTGTTGCCGGCCCTATTGTGAGATCGGACGTTTTTCTACCGCAGTGCCGCAAGCAGCCAGTGGTTGGTTGGGATAAAATTAATTGGGGGCTAAATCTGTTTATTCTGGGTGTGTTCCAGAAGGTGGTTTTAGCTGATGGCTTGTTAGCCCCTGTAGCTGACAAAGTATATTCGGCCAAAGAAGCAGTGGGGTCTTTGGACGCCTGGATTGGAACACTGGCTTTTTCGGGACAGATATTTTGTGATTTTTCTGGGTATTCTAGCTGTGCCATTGGCATCGCGTTATGCCTCGGTTTTAAATTGCCAGATAACTTTCGGTTCCCATACGCTGCAAGGGGTTTTTCAGATTTTTGGCAGCGTTGGCATATTTCTTTATCCTCGTGGCTTAGAGACTATCTATACATCCCGTTAGGCGGAAACAGAAATGGTAAAACCCGTACCTATATTAACTTATCGGTGACCATGCTACTTGGTGGTCTGTGGCACGGAGCCTCGTGGACTTTTGTCGTTTGGGGAGGGTTGCACGGGCTCTACTTAGTAGTAGAGCGACTTTTAGCCCGTATTCCATTGCCGGAGTCTGTAAGGAGTGGCTTCTTATTTCGAGCGGTCGCGACCCTGGCGACCTTTATTGCAGTTAGCTATGCCTGGGTTTTCTTTCGAGCCACTGGGTTTGGTCAGGCCTTTGATATAGTTCAAGCCATGTCTAGTTTTACTTTACTTGGTAGTGCTTCGATATTGACCCCACTAGAGTCTGTATCGGCGATGTTAGCGGTATCGGGGATACTTCTCTCCCATTGGTTGCTGCGTAATAGAAGTCTTGAGCAGCTTAGTTACACGGTTCCTTGGCCGTTGCACCCTATTATAAACGCTGTGATGGTAACTCTTATTATTAATATGACTGCTGGGCAGGACCAGTCCTTTATCTATTTTCAATTTTAAGGCAATGCTATGAGAGCTTATTTTATTAAACTCCTTAAATATTTCTTTTTAGCCAATCGTCCGAAGTCAAGCATTGCTCTCTCGGGTTTACTGATTGTAAGCAGTGTTGCGGCTTTAGAGCTGTATTGGCGTAGCAACGGTTTTAAGCCGACTATTACCGATTCGAAGGCATATTGGTCTTATCACCGAAGCCGAGTTTATCAGTCAGAAAAAACTGTTGTTTTGCTTGGGGCTTCGCGGATGCAAGCTGGGTTTGTTGTCGATACGTTCTTAAAGCGTTACCCTGGTTACCATGTCGTTAACTTAGCGATCGACGGAAAGCACCCCGCAGCCGTCCTCAAAGACTTAAGCGAAGATGAAGACTTTAACGGGATCGTCTTGTGTGCGGTCACCGCTCCCTTTGCATACGGATCATATTTGACTGCCCAGCAGCAGTATGTCGATTATTTCCATAAGCAATTTGGAGTAGCAGATATTGTCAGTGGATATTTTCAGGGATACCTTCAAAGCACCTTTGCTAGCTTTAACAACCGGTTGAAATTTCATAAAGTTATTGGAAACCTGGTTGTAAGAGATCGACTGCCTTCTAAACCTCATCGAACGCTTCTTAGAAATCGTTCGACCGCCATAGATTACTCTCGTTTGAACCGCGCAAAGTTTCAAGAGCGTTACCGCAAGCACTTAGCTGGGGCCCGGATGGCAAATAAGAAATCTTGGCTAAGGGGGGTTGCGCAGGTAGAGCGTTCGGTAAAAAAACTTCAGGAGCGTGGCAGTCAGGTAGTATTTGTGAGGTTCCCAACAACCGATGCACTTTGGCAGCTTCAACAGATTAGAACCCCTAAACACGAGTTTTGGGATACTTTGGTTAGTAAAACCTCGGCAAAAACCTTTCACTTTCACGAGAATCCCGAGCTCATGAAGTTAGACTGTCCAGACTCTTCACATCTGGATTTTCGAGACGCACCTAAGTTTACTCAACTACTGCTAAATGAACTAGACAAACGCATGGTATTCTAGGTGTCAGCTCACCTATAGTGAGAGAATGACTTTGAAGTGTATATCTGGTAAAATTATAGCAAAGTTAATTGGTTAGGTAGCATGGATGCTGCGTTTCTTTCCTAACATTCTTTTATCAATCTATATCTCGCTAAGTGCTATTTCGGCCTTTGGAGGCAGCTTTGTTCTTAATGGCCAAGAATACCGTTTTATCAAACAGGTTGGTAGTGGCGGCTATGGAAATGTTTATTGGGTTGGGTCCGGCGGTCGGAAGTTTGCTGCAAAGGTCAACACTCGAGGCGGTCTTAGCAGTGAGATGATAAACCCCGAAGTTTTTTTTAACGATTTTTTAGCGAAGCATAATAATCGGCAAGGAATTAATGCGACTCATGATGTCGGAACTGTAAAGATACTCGGAGATTCTAGGTTTGATCCCAGTAAATCTTATCTCGTAGAAATATCTGCTCTACGAGATCAAAGCTTACGCCGGTATGCAGCTTCGGAGCTTCGACTGTCTAAGCTAACTTCTGCAGAAACAGTAGAAGAAAGGCTAGAGCGTTCTCTACGAGTAGTGACTGATCTTTTAGCGGGGCTTACAACCTTGCATAAAAGTGGCTATATCCACCGAGATATAAAGACTGACAATATACTGGTTACTAGTGATGGCCGCGCGGAAATCATTGACTGGGGACTTGTTTTAAACATAAAGGAAAGGTCTTTAGGTACAAAAAAGTTGGTGGGCACACCTGCTTTTGTTGATATCGATCTTTTGCGCTCCATGCGGTTTCAATTTTACAATGACTACGCCTCACTAGGGGCGATTATCTTTGGTCTGCTTACTGGCTTTGACTCACCGATAACTGCGCTTTCAAGTTCGGGTAAACTCTCCGCAAGTCAACGGCAGTCTGAGGGGCTTACAACCAGCTTCAAAACCAAGGTATAACTAATCGCTCAAGCCAGATATTTATGGTGCTTCGCGAATTAGCATTGAATTTCTTATCACCTGGAAAGCAGCGGTTTAACAATATAGCTACATCTCATTTAGCGACTGCTTTTGATATTGTCGAAGTCCAAACCATTGATAAAGAGCCGGTGCATTATCTGGAGTTTCGAAATAATTTGGATTCTCTCGTGCAATCATTTGACACTCGATATAATCGTGAGGTTCATTCTATCCGTGAAGTTCCTACCTGCAATAAGGTTCAAGCTATTAGTCGATATTCAGATCAAATCACAAAGATGTGGAATGTTGATACGCTGGCAAAGAGCCTGCGGGCGAGACGGGCCGCAAACTAAAGTTAAATCCTTATAATTATTATTAAATTTATGTGACTTCGCGATAAATGGTGATTTTTCTAATGATTTTAGCGAGTCTTCCGAAACGGAGGGTAGTTGAACCTTTGAGGTCGGGTACTACCTGTTATGAGTGACGAAGAGAAAAAGAGCCAGAGTTTAGCGAAGCAATTTCGCATTAAAACTCCAGAAAGTATCGACCAGTCGCATTTAATTTTGATTGTCGAAGATCAGTCTGATATGCGGCTAATCGTTTCTAGTCATTTGGGCAAACTTGGCTATAAAAATATTAAGCAGTTTTCAAATGGCCTAGATGCCTTAGAGTTTATGGTGAAAAACGACAAG
>JANQHA010000465.1 GCA_028282865.1 Oligoflexales bacterium | reverse complement strand
AAGCAATGCGAGTTCTTGTAGTGAAGTGATCTGCGAGCAACGAGCGTCTAAATCACTCTTGTCCTCCGGAATAAAAGGGTGCGGAGAGATGCTACGTTTTAGTTTTTTTTTTAATACTGCAGGTTCATTCAGTTTGACATGGCGAAACTTCTTAGGCACGTAGTCATCAAAGCTCGATTCGCTGATTCGCATATTTTTAATACGATCAAAATCAACATCAGCATAAACCAGACGGTCGTCGCGACCATCTTGTTGTTCATCCGCTAAAACTTGACCATTCTCAGCTATCAACGTGTGGCCATTATAAACTAGATCAGTAGATGACTCGTCCGAACCGGCTGAACAATATAAATAAGATCCTAAACATCTAGCAGATTGATGGGATACGAGATCTCTACGATATTCTTTTTTTCCGATGACTTCGTTACTAGCTGATAGATTTACCGTGAGGTGACTGCCGGCAATAGCTTGATAGCTACTTGGGGGAATAACTCCCCATAGGTCTTCGCATATCTCTATTCCAAAACTAAAAATATCACCACAGTTAAAGATAAGGTCTACCCCAAAAGGTACCGCTTGGTCACCAATATCTATAGATTGGTTACTGATCTCCGATCCGCTGCTAAACCACCGCTTCTCATAAAACTCTCGGTAATTAGGGATGATAGTTTTGGGTACTAAGCCATGAATCTTTCCGCAAGAAATCACCGCGGCACAATTATAGACTCGATCTTGAAAACGAACTGGGAGCCCGACCACTGCAATAGAGTCTAAATCTTTGGACAGTTCTTTCAGATCGACAAGTGCGCCTAAGCACCTCTCCAATAAACTGTTTTGGTGAAAGAGGTCCTGACAAGAATATGCCGATAGACAGAGCTCGGGAAATCCAACCAAACATGCATCCTCAGAGCTCGCGCTACGCCATATTTCGCTAATTTTACTATAGTTAAACCCGACATCGGCCACTTTAGAAGAAGGGACCGCAGCAGCTATACGGTAGAAGCCATGCATATTTTCTCACAAAAAATACTAAACTTTTCCTAACGACAACCGATAGGTGTGCAGGAACATGTACAGGATACTAGCATGGTTTATCGAGTTAAATCCAGTCGTAATGGGCTTATCTTACTAAGTATTATGGCATTATTAATAGGCAATTACGCGTGCTCTCGTAGTCCTAAGAAAGCTACAAAGAAAAAGCCGACTTCTGACAGTGGGGATCCCTTTTATCGCGAGGGTGGTGATCCCGATGGTCTCGGAGGAGGAGGCGGCGGTGGCTTCTTTGAGGAAGAAGAGCAAAGAGACACTCTAGGAACAGGCGCCGCAACTGGCACCACTCCTACTAATGATGGAAGCGGGGCTAATAGCAGAAATCCCACGACCACTACAAGCGGCGGAGGAAGAGATGGTAGAACCCAGACTCCTTCTGGTGGTAGTAGCACTGGTAAGACGAGCATAAGCACTGCCATCGCTGCCGAGCCAGGCACAAAAACACACGATAGATTAATGCTTAAATGGGTCAAAAAAGCAGACGTAAAAAATGGCGCTGAATGTGAATACAAGGTTGAATGGACCGGGAGCGCAAGAAGTTTTGAAGTACCGTTCAGGCCAACCCTAGCAGTCTCATACAGCGATACTTCAGAAAAAAAATGTAACGTCAAGATAGAGCATATATCGACCAAAGCGAAGGAAGCGTCACCACTATGCAAAAAATAACTAGAATAATATTAACTTCGATCACAACTATATCGCTTTTAGGGTGTAAACCACCTCTATTCGAAAGTGACCTTAGTGAAGAAAAGAGCAGTGAAAGTAAACCTAAGGGCACTCCATGGAAGTTTAAATTGGAGCTAAGCGATAAAGGATATCTAAAGCTCGTTGGCGACAAAATTTTCTCTGATAGAGCACATATTAAAAGCATTAAGCTAAAAACTATGACTCAAAAATCACCTATAGACTTGGATAAAACTCACTACACTAAGCCATTTGTATTTGAGAAGCTGATAGTTATAGACCCATCCAGTCAAATTATAGCATTCTCCTCTGGTGACATGTCTCTCTCTAAAGAAACGACAGGGACATATACCTATTTCAAAAAAGCATGTGAATTTGAAAGCCGAGGCAAACTAAGCAATGACCGAAAAACCTGCCTATGCAACGATAGTGCTAAATCAAAAGTTACTACCGACCAATTCTTCAAATTTACCGAAGTCAAAGCTGTATGTGCTAACCCCGCCAAAAAGCAGGATAAGAAGAAAATTGAAAGCAAGCCAGAGACCACGGTTGCCTTTCAAAAAGCTTGCGAAAGTTACAACGATCGGTTCAAAGATTCGGCAGATGAAATAGACCTTAAAAACCCACTGGTTGAATACAACATAATACGAAACGAGTGTAGCTGTCTGTATGATACATTTGATAGAACAATCACTTACGAATCTTATAAAAAGTTAAAAACCGCCGCTGAATTACACTCGGCAATTAAAAAACTTCAATGCCCAGCCCACGACGGAAGTGTCGAAGCTGTAAAACCTCAATTTGAATGAAATAAAATCATTCTCATAAGCGAATTCGTAGACGAGCACGGGCAATTTAGCGTGTTTGGCAGGCTATAAAAGACCTTCGACCGACCCCTTCTTTGAAGTCTCAGTCACTTTATTTACGCCACCTG
>JANQHA010000395.1 GCA_028282865.1 Oligoflexales bacterium | reverse complement strand
GGCCACTACTAACAAACCTATTATGCTGCTGTTCAAGTGCAGTAGTTGCTCCACGGCTAGATCCATAAATAGTTCCGTAGTTATTAAAGTCGTCTTTGTCGGAGCGATAAGAAGCTTCACGGCTAGCTAGCAAAGCAAGCAAGCAAACTCTATCATAGCTACGAAAGTCTTTTTGGTGCTCAAGGTCTGACACCATAGATTCATAATTACTTGGCAACTTCCCTACATAGCCTAAATCAGAAGTGTTGCTAAGACAGTGATGGCCAGCTAACAAAGACTGCCAGGATTCATCTATGCCCCCTGCAGAACTGAGCGCACCGACACCTGAGATGTAAACCGTTGATTTCATCCCCTGTGATTAACAACTAAATTTCGGTCAGTAAAGCAAGATTTCGCCTAAAATACCCAATCTCTGCGTCAACTACGTCGTTTCGTATTAACGTTGGGTATTTAAGCCTCTAATTACCAAGGAGCTGTAACGCAATCTGAGGAGCCTGATTCGCTTGGGCTAAGACAGACGCGCCAGCCTGTTGCATGATGGACTGCTGCATGAGCTCAGCAGATTCAGCCGCGTAGTCTGCATCCAAAATCCTCGACCTAGCGACAGAGAGGTTTTCGATAGAAATTCCTAAGGTCGTCTGAGTGGTCTCCAGCCGGTTTTGAAATGCACCCATCTTTGCCCTATAAGCCGCTACCTTAGTCATCGCTTGGTCGAGTTTATCAATCGAGTTCTGGGCCAGTTCTTTAGAAATAATTGAAGTTCCCTCATCATTCTGAGCACTGCCAATTCCAAGAGAACCTTCACCTTCGGTGGTAGCATTAAAGTTATCAAAATTAATTCTGATCACATTGATAGGATTTGGTGCATCGAGAGAGTCTGGTCCCGGAAGATAGTCCTTGCCTACCTGAATCTCTAGTGGGGATCTGTTATGCGAGGCAATCAAAGACTCATCTACTTCTTTATTGCCAATAAGTAATCGCGTGCCGTTAAACTCTGTAGACAAGGCTACTCGATCAATCTCGTCTTTTAGCGCCATAAATTCGTTATTTAAATAACCACGTTCTCTAGTACCGATGGTATCAGACGCGGCTTGGATGGAAAGCTCGCGCAATCGGATCATCATGTTATTAATTTCTTCCAAGCCACCTTCAGCGACCTGTACCAAAGAAATTGCGTCCAAAGCATTTCGCTTAGCTTGGCTCAAAGAGCGGACATCCGCCTTAAGTACTTCTGAAATAGCTAAACCTGCAGCATCATCGGCAGCGCGATTGATACGTCGCCCTGAAGAAAGCTTACCTTGCTGTCGAGCAACATTATCTGTCGAGTTGCTTAAGTGCCTTTGCGCGATCAATGACTGGACGTTAGTTCTTATTCGCAGGCCCATGCTACCTCCTACACGCTCATAGATAATAAACAGGAATTAGTTTAGTTTTTTTGTACTCTATAATGTAAGAATACAAAATTATCGACGACTTGTGAAGATAACAGCCGGACCTTAACTGGTACCTCTAGGGGTGGGCAAATAAACCTCGGTGCATCACTTCGTCCTATAATAACTGGACAAAAGGTTATTTTTAGCTCATCAACTAAATTTTCGTTGTAAAAAATTTTGTTAATATCACCTCCACCAAACAAAAGAACTTTTTCAAAGCCTTGAGTTTTAAGGTGTTCTATCACTGAAATACCTGGAAGCTGTTCCCCATAAGTTAAGTTTTGTACACCGGAGCCTTGAAGTATTTCGACGGGCCTCGAACTCGCTAAAGTTCTAGGAATATGTTTCTGGTCCCAAAACGCTAAGCCGTCATCTAAACCACTATTGGTGTAAACCACCCAGTGCGGGTATTTGTCATTTCGACCTTTTTGCTCCCATGCTCCGCGGCTAGCTCTCATAGACTGGGCACCTGTAATGATTGCATCAGCCCCTTTTATCTGCTTACGAACAAACTCATGATCTTCCTCAGAAGTAAAGCCGGTGGCTTGACGCCTTTCGTCTGGCTCTAATTGCTCCGACGCAATAAAACCATCGATACTAGAAGCCATAATGTTTGTGACAATCAAATGGATACCTCTAACCTACAGTCAAAAAAAAAGCCTACTATAAAAGTAGACCTCTGAGGACATAAAATGTGTCTCATCTTTTTATTGCGGTACTAAAATCTTATCTAACTCCGCTTCAATACTTGACTCTTCCTTAGAAGACACGGCGCTGATCTCTGACACAATCATTTCACGGGCCTTATCCATCATCTTTTTCTCACCAAAAGAAAGGTCCTTATCAAATCTCAGGGAGTTTAGGTCTCGTAAAACTTCAGCAATATCGGAAACTGCTCCAGTGCGAAGCTTTTCGCTAAACTCTCTAAACCGACGATTCCAGGTAGTTTTAGAAACCTGACCTGGA
>JANQHA010000368.1 GCA_028282865.1 Oligoflexales bacterium | reverse complement strand
ATTGTTAGGTTTTATTGTGAAAAAAATATCAGACGTGAGAAGAAAGTCAAAGCGAAAACAGATCGTGATGCACTCATTCGTGCTATTAAGCGGCGTGAGCCACTAGACTATTGGTATCCCGATCTAGTAAGTAAAAAAGAAGCTTCATACACTGGGACCTTTAGTGCATTAGCTGAGGAATGGTTGCGGCATGGCGAGTATGTTCGGGAAATTTCAGAATCTTGTTTGATCAATTATCGTGGTCATCTCAAAAATCATATCTTTCCAATCTTCGGAAACGAACAAC
The DNA here is from genome assembly GCA_028282865.1 of Oligoflexales bacterium. Taxonomy (GTDB): domain Bacteria; phylum Bdellovibrionota_B; class Oligoflexia; order Oligoflexales; family CACXFL01; genus JANQHA01. Next base: position 5,584 of record JANQHA010000368.1, on the reverse strand, counting down.
TGCAAAATCTTGATATTAAAAGTATTGAGAAATTAGCAACAGTATTGAAAAAGACACGTCCAAAAACTCGATCCTATAGCTCTGTCAGAAACAATAGGCTTGAAGAAGAGTTTTACGAAGATGATGAGTTTCTTTCTACTTCCTACCGGCGAGAAATCTTAACAGTGGCATGTATGGTTACAAAGTTTGGATTTGAGAGGCATATGATTGCAAGCAACCCCTTTGCAGAGTACGTTCTGCCAGAGTATGCAGAGCAACCGTATGACTACTGGAGGATCGAAGAGGAGGATGCTTTTCTTGAGTGGCTGGAGAACGGTGGCGAGTTTTATAAGAGTGTTGCAAAACCAGGCTCTGTTAAGAAGGGTAACCCTGAATACTTTGATAAAAAGTTTAAGATGCGCCCCGGCAAAGCTGAAGAGCTTTATGACGTGGTTCTTTTTGCGCTTCGATCTGGGTTACGGAAAGGTGAGATTGGTGCGTTGCGAGTTTGTGATGTTAATTTTGCTAGCAATTTGATCGTTGTCAGGCGCTCTTGGAGTAAGAAAGAGCGTAGGATGAAAAACACCACAAAGAGCAAGACCTTCCGCCGCATCGAAATGAATGAGGATATGCGTAATATTATCAAAAAGCGTCTTCTTAGGCTCAAGTCGGACAAAGAGCTGTTGTTTAATGTGCGGACCTGGGCCGTCAAGAACTTCTCGAAGTATTGTGTCAAAGCCGGAGTAAGGCAAATTCACTTCCATAGCTTGCGTCATACATGCTTAACTAACCTAGCAAATGGCCACGGGATGGATAAGCCGTTACCACTTCCTCAGGTTCAGCTCATTGCTGGTCACAAGGAGATATCGACTACGATGCGGTATGTCCATACTGACGGTATTGAGGATACGACCTCTAGACAGTGGTCTAGGGAGCTACGTAAGGCTATGAGGGGCAACAGCCGTCGGACGCAGTGACAGGCAAGGTAACGCCCTTTCGAGTGATTACGGGAGGTATGGATTAGTTTGGGACAGATGCCCGACGCGACGTTGTCGCTGGGCATGACTAAAAGGCAAAAACCCCAAGCGAAGTAGCTTCACTTGGGGTTTTCTTTTACTTTCTTGGAGTGCCAAATTCCTCAACTGGTGCGGAAATCTGGTGCGCTAGGGATTCCCAACGCGCTAAGCGCTGGGAATGACGGGAGAATGATTACATCATACCGCCCATACCACCCATTCCGCCCATACCACCCATGCCTGGCATTCCACCAGCAGGAGCAGCAGCCGGGGCACTTTCTTGTGGCTTCTCAGCGATCATTGCTTCTGTAGTGAGAAGTAGTGATGCGACTGAAGCTGCGTTAGTAAGTGCAGTTTTGGTTACTTTAGTTGGGTCGATGACACCAGCTTTGTAGAGGTCTTCGTAAGTTTCAGTAAGAGCGTTGAAGCCGTTGCCGTCTTTAGCGCTTTTTACTTTCTCGATTACAACTGCTGATTCGATACCTGCGTTGTTAGAGATTTGACGAAGAGGCTCTTCAAGAGCACGGCGAATGATTTGAACACCAAATTGTTGCTCTGAAGAATCTAACTTTAGGTTCTCAAGAACTTTTTGGGCTCTGAGTAGCGCAACCCCACCACCAGGTACGATGCCGTCTTCGACAGCTGCACGGGTTGAGTTAAGTGCGTCTTCTACGCGAGCTTTTTTCTCTTTCATCTCTGTTTCGGTTGCAGCACCGACTTTGATCACAGCGACACCGCCGACTAATTTAGCAAGTCGCTCTTGAAGCTTCTCACGGTCATAGTCAGAAGTAGTGTTGTCAATCTCTGCACGGATTTGCTTAACGCGAGCATCGATCGCTTTTTTGTCGCCTTTACCGTCGACAATAGTGCTGTCATCTTTAGTGATAGTCATAGTCTTTGCTTCACCAAGTTGATCGATGGTCATAGCTTCAAGTTTAAAGCCAAGGTCTTCAGAAATAACAGTACCACCAGTTAGGTTAGCAATGTCTTCTAACATCGCTTTACGGCGATCACCGAAGCCAGGAGCTTTAACAGCTGCACACTTAAGGGTTCCGCGAAGCTTGTTAACAACAAGAGTTGCAAGAGCTTCACCGTCAATGTCTTCTGCGATGATGACAAATGGCCGGTTCGTTTGAGCAATCTTCTCTAAGATAGGAAGAAGCTCTTTCATGTTAGAAATCTTCTTCTCGTGAAGGATGATGTAAGGATCTTCAAGTACACATGACATACGCTCTGCATCGGTTACGAAGTACGGAGACAGATATCCACGATCGAATTGCATACCTTCAGCAAACTCTAAAGTGGTGTCGATGCTTTTTGCTTCGTCAACAGTGATAACACCGTCACGACCTACTTTATCCATTGCATCAGCGATGATTGCCCCGATAGTAGAGTCGTTGTTAGCTGAAATAGAGCCAACTTGTGCGATTTCTTCTCGTGAATTTGTTGGTCGCGAGATTTTGTTGAGCTCAGCGACGACTGCCTGAACAGCTTGGTCGATGCCTTTTTTAAGCTCCATAGGGTTGTGAGCAGCTGCCACAAGCTTGGTGCCTTCGCGGTAAATCGCTTGGGCTAGAACGGTTGCTGTTGTAGTGCCGTCACCAGCAGTGTCAGAAGTTTTAGAAGCAACTTCCTTAACCATCTGCGCACCCATATTTGCAAACTTATCTTCGAGCTCGATTTCTTTCGCAACAGAAACACCATCTTTAGTGATGGTAGGTGAGCCGAAAGAACGCTCTAGAACAACATTTCTTCCTTTTGGTCCTAGGGTTACTCTTACTGCGTCAGCTAGAGTATTTACACCCGTTAGAATTTTGCGGCGGGACTCTTCGCCAAAACTAATCTCTTTTGCACTCATATTTTTTGAATCTCCATAAAAGATTGATTGTTAATAGGATTAATTAATAAAGGCTTACTCTATAACACCTAGTAGGTCGTCTTCTCTAAGGATTAGGTGCTCATCACCGTCAAGCTTGACTTCAGAGCCTGCGTACTTGCCGAACAATACTTTGTCGCCGACTTTAACATCAGGTTTGCTGATTTTGCCGTCTTCAAGGACCTTGCCATTGCCAACTGCGACGACTTGGCCTTCCTGGGGTTTCTCTTTTGCATTGTCAGGAATGATGATTCCTCCCGCTGTCTTGGTTTCTCCTTCAAGACGTTTGATTAGAATACGATCCTGCAAAGGTCTGATTTTCATTAACTTCCTCCTTATCCTTCACATAGAGTTTGGGGCTTTGTTATAAAGCCGTTTTTTACTGATATTGCATGAATCCTTATACAGGAAGATCATGAACGCTCACGCATTGACGAGTAGAATATGTCCGATCTTTCCCTAGTCAAGGGGCAATGTAGAAAAATAGTGTAAAAAGGCAATGGTTTAGATTTAAATAATTGATATTGTTTGGTTATTTTGAGTAGAAAGTTGGGCGCTAATTGATTTTAGTAGGTTTTTACCGAATACTTGGCCAGGTCTACCTCCGATTCTTCTAGCCGTCGAAAGCCTACGCAACGGTTGGCGACATCTCTCATGAGGTAGCTGCGGGCTTTTATGGAACAAGCTCCGGGAGTTAGATTTAGCTTTAGCGCCTTCGCATTGGCATCAGCAGGAACGAGTACCAAGTGAATGCTCGAGTGGTCATCGTTAATCTTATGAACTAAGGCTACCTGACTCTGCTCTTTCCATCGGTAGCGCTTGGTACCAAATCTGGTTTCTAGGTTGATTCCTTCCTTGTGAACAACCACTGACTTTAACGACCGAATCCAGACATAGATTATGCCAAGCCAAGGGGCCAGCACTAGAGCAGCGAAGCTTGCGAGTAAAACGTTTTGCTCAGATAATACTGGGTAGCGTACCGACAGGCTTCGTAAGGCAAAAAAACACACACAGCCAATGAGGCCTAACAGCGATATATGAATGAAGGATCTGGGATAGCATAAATAGCGTCTAGCACCCCCAGGTAGCTCGTCAGTAAAGTAAAAATGCTCGCGGTCTTCGATTTGCTGTTGCAGGAGGAAGTTGATTCCATCTGCGTCCTCCCGATCTATTTCTAAAACTCGTCCCCAGACCTGTAGTTCTAGATCTATCTCTCCTCTGGCTGCATAGATCTGAGCTTGGAGTTTGAGTGCTTCGAGGTTGTTAGGCCCTAGTGCAAGTAGATTCTCTATCGCATCATGTGCCTGATCAAACTCGCCATCATCGACAAATTTTCTTATCGCATTTACGTGTATCATAGGCTTACTATCGGCTTGTTTTTGTTTAGCCTTAGTAGCTTCAGGTAGGCAAAATTAGCTCAGCACCCCAGCGATACAGGCGGTCATAAAAGCCGCCAGAGTGCCGCCAATCATGGATTTAAAGGCTAATGCCGCAAAGGTTTTCTTTCTGCTTGGTTCAATTGCACCGACTCCGCCAATTTGGATGGCAATAGATGAAAAGCTGGCGAAACCACAGAGCGCATAGGTAACAATAGTGATTGAACGTTGCTGGAGTGCCCCCTCTTTCACGAGTTCTCCCAAATGTACATAAGCATAGAACTCATTTAGAGCTGTTTTCTCACCTAGAAGTCCGGCTATCTTAAAGCAATCTTCTGCAGGAACACCCATCACGTAAGCAAAAGGGTAAAATATGTATGAAAAAATTTGCTGCAACGTCAGCTCACCTCCCCAAAGAGAGCTTAACGAACCAAGGCATACATTGACAAAAGCGACTAGCGCAATAAACGCGATTAGCATAGCAGCGACATTAAGTGAAAGTTTCATACCCTCTGATGCTCCCCGGCAGGCAGCATCAAAGATATTGCTGTCATCCAAGTCAAGTTCTACTTTTGAAGATCCTTTTGTCTCAGGGGTCGCGGTTTCTGGGAACATGATTTTAGCGATGACGATTGAAGCTGGCGCCGACATCACGGAAGCGGCAAGTAAATGCCCGGCAGAAATACCCATTGCCACATAAGCTGCGAGCACCCCTCCAGCAACGGTTGCCATACCGCTGGTCATCATCGTAAAGATCTCAGAACGAGTCATCGACTTTAGGTATGGTCGGATGAGTAGTGGTGCCTCTGTCTGGCCGCAGAAAATATTAGCGGCAGCCGCTAAACTTTCGACCCCTGAAAGCCCCATAGTTTTGTACATGACCCACGCAATCGATTGAATGAGTCGTTGTAAGATTCCTAAATGAAACAATACTGCAGATAGCGAGGAGATAAATATGATTGTTGGCAGAACTTTGAAGGCAAAGATCGTTTCTTCAAAAGCCGAGCCAAATATAAACTCAGCGCCTTGGTCTGATAGGGAAATGAGAGTTTGAATGAAGCCCTGGGCTAGTCCGAAGATAGCTAAGCCGATGTCGGTTTTTAGAATAAACAAAGCGAAGACAAATTGTAACAGCACTCCAGCGAAGACTGTTCTGAGATTGAGCTTTTTACGATTTTCCGACATTAACCAGGCGATGAAAATCATCGTTAAGAGCCCTAAAAAGCTAATGAGTCTTGGCATAGGGGTCCTTTTGCTGGTTCATCGTGATTGTGTACCTTATAGGCATTCTTCTAGGTAGCCAATAATTTTATTGCTTGTTTGGTTGGTGGGTAGTT
>JANQHA010000359.1 GCA_028282865.1 Oligoflexales bacterium | reverse complement strand
AGTTGTGAGTTTCTTTACAGTTGTGAGGTTTATGACAATCTGCCAATCCTTATGGTGCTATTAAATATTTATAGAGTTATTGGACAAATAGGGAGTTTTTACCCAAGTCATGAGGGAGTCCAAATTTCTGGACTCAGTACAAAAATTTGGACTTTGTACAGAAATTTGGACTGGCCACAAGAATACAGCAGCCATATCTTGAAACGTTAAAAGCTTTGAGGGCCTTGCCCAATTAGGTCGTGAATGGCGAGATTGGAAAAGATCTCGGACAAGGCTGGGATGAATCTCGGACATACGAAGTTACACTTCGGAAGTGAGTCCTCTAACCATCTAATATTAGAAAACAATTTAGATACACCGGTTTGGTACGTGTGTTGCTTACTAGTGGTGTTACCAATTTCGGTAAATTTAATTAACGACCCTTTGGAGGATCTATGAAGGTTGATTTATTTAACAGGTTAAGGTGCTCACTATTGTTATTGAGCTTTATTTTGGTCAATTGCGGTGGTTCAAGCAGTAGTACTGGCGACAAAAAAGGTGATGACTCTAAGCATCTTCAGAAAGGGACCTCTGGTAGCTATAGCTACGACTTGACTGCTATGAGCAAACTTAACTCCTCTTACAGCGAAGATTTTGGAGGTGAGCCTACCTGGGATGTTCGTGTGGCAGTAAACGGCGAAGAAAAAAATAACTTTAAAGACGCAAAACTTTCTGACCTTAAAAACAGCCTATCATCACTCGAATTTAAGCACTATGACATAGTAACAACCGAAATGACAGTTAAGGACCAAAAAGGAAGAGTCCTAGCTACCAATATGTCTGCGGTAGCTGCGAAAGACCCTGAGCTTAAAAAATTATGGGATGCTGAGTGCAGTACCGGAGTTAGTTCCGAGTATAAGATTGAACAGGCTGGCTACGAGTATGTCGATGGAGGAAACAGGTTGGTGATGAAGCTTAGCATCTGTGATTTTGCCGGTTTCTCACTAAAAGGGGTTATCAGGATCGCACCCCAGAAGAAGTTGTTAGAAAAAAAGCTGGTGATTTACCACTGTGAAATGACCCCTCGAAATACGTCTATATATGGTCGGCCCTCTGTAAATTTGAATACAGAGACTAAATGTAGCTATGGTTATCAGACTCTCCCTGGGGAAGCGCCTCCAAAGATTGAGGTTCTTAAAGACTATGCACCCGGAACACCGCTATATATGGAAAAGCTTTTAAAAACTAGATCGATTGAACTTGAAACTGAAAGCGATCACCGGATTAAACTGAAAGCAGAATTTTCCATACCGCCTTTTGGAAGTATCGAGTCCTGTCATACCACCAAAGTCGATGTTAAATTTGCTACAGAATCAGGGGTTCAGTCTAAAAGGTTAGAATTTAAGCGAAACCCTAACGAGGGGATCAAATGGGTCCCACAAAACTACGAAGACTGGCCGACAATGCTGGCTGTCGCTCGATACTATAAAAATAGCGCCAACGAGAAGATTCATATCTATAGCTTCTGCGACTGGATCCCTGAAGGGAGAGATGTCAACGGCGGAAATATTATCTCCATTGATACCAACTAACCCCCATAAGCCGGGGTATTAGCCCCGGCTCTCCTCTTTTAAATGCTATCCGTCTATCAAAACAGTTTCCATCACGAAGTGAGGACCGATTCCAGCAATGTCAAATTCTTTTCCTAGTTTAGCAAAACCTAATTTCTCGTAGAACCCACAAGCAGGGGTTCGGGCATTACACCACACCCGCTTGCCGTCGTGATCTCGGACATGCTTTATCATTGCTTGCACGATTAGAGCACCGACCCCTTGACCATGAAGCTCTGAAAGTACTGCCATTCCTCGAATCCGCCACTCACTACCACCGGTCGAACCGTCTTCACGCTCGCAAAAAACTGACCCGATCCCTTTCAAGTCATCGGCAATATACGCCCCAAAATGACCAGCAATCTCTTGATGATCCGACGGATAACGACAGTCTCTAGGTGTTTGATGTGGACGTAGGATACGATGCCGCAGATCGTAGGTATCTGCGGCGGTAATACTCTTAACCTTAATCTGGGTCAAAAAGCTTTCTCCCGAAACTGCCTTACCCCCAATTGGCCAAAGACTCTAAAAACTTATGTGGCTCTTCAATATGAGGATAGTGCCCCGACCGGTAAAAAGTCGTTTTACCACTTCCTTCCTCACTAAAGGTATTTCCGCCCATAATATAGTCATGAAACCCGACAATCCATTTAGAGTTATTGACAGAGTCAAAGTCAAGCTTATAGCTTCGCGGCGCACCGTAAAAATCACTCCTAACCTCGTTAAATACATCTAAAGACATGCCGTAGGGGTTCACAATCGACAGATAAGCATCTTGAGCCGTGGAATCAGCCCAGTAGTAGTCTACTCGTTTCGGGTTCCTGGCAAAATAAGGCATAAGTTTATTAGTTACCTCATCGATGGTATCGGGGGTAAAGCCTCGTTCTATAATTGCTAAAGACTCTTCGTACATCTCGGGAATCTCTTTTTTAAGAAATTTGAGATCCAACAGCAGGTTATTGAGCCTCGGAGTCATGATATGACTAGAGACAGACAAAAAAACCAAGTTTTGATCAATTTCATCGGAGTGCTTCTGGACGCAGTCATATAACAACATCGCACCATAACTATGTCCGACAATTGTTTGGACATGGTAGTCGGAACAAAAGTCTAACACCATTTTTAAATCATCCACATTTTCCGAGTGGGTGTAACCGCTCTCGGACGTCTTCGACCTGCCGCATCCGCGTTGATCGTAAAAAATAAAATTAAAGTTTCCCTGGGCATAGGCCTCAGACTGCTGGATGAATTGGCTGGCGGTAAAAGAGTTCATGCCAGGGCCGCCGTGTATGAATAGGCAAAAAGGATTGTTTTTACTAAAAACGACTGTTTCTAAAAAGAGTTGATCTTTAATATAGCAATCTTCGACAACCACACCCATCTATTCCTCCAAAACACTAAAATTCCACCAATAATCGAAGCCAGCCCACCAAAGAAGTGCCTTAAAAAGGTTCATCGGGCTGTAAATATTCATCCTCTTCTTAATAAAGTCAATCACTATCAATTATTATGATGCCGCTCCTACTAAAAAAAGAGCGCTAATCAGCAGTTTCATAACTATTT
>JANQHA010000288.1 GCA_028282865.1 Oligoflexales bacterium | reverse complement strand
AACTATTTAACCTAGTCAGCCTCGCGGAGGTAAAACGTTCGTAATGGCCAATGTCTAAATCGGTTTCAGCACCGTCATCAGTTACAAAAACTTCTCCATGCTGAAGAGGGTTCATCGTACCCGGATCTACATTTAAATAGGGATCTATCTTTGTTAGGCTTACTCGTAAGCCTCTGTTTTCTAAGAGAGCTCCAATGCTTGCGCCGACAATTCCCTTTCCTAAAGAAGAGACTACTCCTCCGGTAACGAAGATATATTTAGTTCGTTGTTTACTACCCATGAACCTCACCATTGTTACTGCTATATTAGTAACAAATCCAAAAAATAAAAAACCGGCTTCAGCCGGGATTTAATCCTAATTGTCACAAATCCATACGTCAAGGAGACTTAAACACAGGCTATGCAAGTACCTGGCAATTTGACTTGGCTAACTGGCCGAAACTTCCAAATACAGGACAAAATCTCCGATAACTTGCCAATACTCCTTAACTTTATGTTAGAATAATAAAGATAATAGCAACCATTTTAAGAGGCAGGATGTTGACTTACTTACGATTGATACTGATTTTTTTTATCAGTGGTAGTAGCTACGGCGCTTCAGTAGTCAAAAAAATTAGCAAATCTAAGGTTGTCAAACTTGACGAAGGATCGGCTGCTGGCTTTGACAAAGGTGCGCGGGTCTGCGTCTACTCTGATAGTGGTAAGCGAGCAGCCTGTGGAAAGGTTGTGAAAACAGCCGAAGATAAAAGTTACGTCAGGATTTCTAGAAAAAGATCGTTTAGGCGAGTTAAAGTTGGCATGGAAGCTCGGCTATATAAGAAAAACCGAACTTCCAAGCAAACCGATTCAACAGCAAAAGAACACCGCAATAACATTAAATTCGGATATTTATTCACCGCTATGTCACCAACCAGCTATAATAACGTTTTATATAACGCCCCAACAAACAGCACTCAATCCTTAGACAGTTTGTGGAAAAAGGATGCCGCGGTATCTTCTAGTGTTATAGGGGCTTTTGGAGAAGGGGAGTTTGCGGTCGGGCAATCGTATGCAGTTGCGATCGGGTTGCGGTACATAATAAACTCGGCAACTAACGCAGTATCCGACTACAATATCTCCGAGCCGACAAAGTTCGTTGAGTCGACCCAAAGTGGATCTGCCATCGGCTTTTATACTGACTTCACATTCTTAGATGTATCGTTTACTCCCTCATTTTTTTGGAGATTATCAAGTGGCTTAGACTTCGAAATGTCTTCTGTTGCATATGAAGCAATTCAAAAGGATGATTCGGGAAGTGAAAATAGTACCATAGCAACTTATAAATCGAGCATAACTACAGCATCATTAAGGCTTGGGACAAACCTGAACCTTTTGGCAATCGGCCCGATAGGTTTTGTACTTGGAACCAACCTCCTGGTACCACTTGCCGAATTTGGCAAAAGCTCAACTGCTGATGTCACTGACCCGCAAACCAGCCAAATATCTGTCCAGGGAGACACAGATTTGATCAATGCAGTAGATCATAAGAAGTCGAGCTTTGCGGCTCAGGTTGTTCTCGGGACTTATCTATCATTCTAAGGCTTGCTAAATCGCTGAGGCAGGAAAGACTTAAAAACCTGAAATTCCTTAGGTATCTCAGATTGTAATACATGTGCTACAAGAAAACGTGCAGATATGTCTGCGAGCTGATAGCCACTTTTATACATCGCGGTTGCAATCAGTACCCTAGATCTGGATTCTGGAAAATACAATGGACCGACCAGTGGCAATCTATCGCAGGATAGTGCCCGAACGCCCCAAACAAACTCAGGCACTTCCCAAGAATCAACAAAACTAGGATCTAGACACCTAGTGAATTGACCCTTGATATCACAACAAGCACTAAGGCTATGGTCCATTTCACCAGTAGATGGATATAAGTCACTCATTCGAATGGAGCTAGAGCCAATACAAAGTTTATTGCCAAAACACACTAACCCTTTTGATTGCTTCATCTGAGCAAAGTGCCGGGCACCTGAGTTAAAACCAGTTTTAAGGGTATGACCTAGCACTCCACTAAGCCGAACAGATGAAAACCCAGAATTTTTTAGTAACGTGTTAGAAAAAGTGCCTGCCGCTATGACAACCTCATCCGCATGAATGATTTCATCTTCAAATGCTACGTTTAGCTTAGACTGCTGAGAAGGAAAGATCTTTTTCACTTTTTTTTCATAAAAGCAAACTTTAGAAGAGCTTTTTAAAAAAAACTCCAAACCATTAAGCAACGCTTCGACATCAAAGTAGATATCCTTAGGGTGATAGAAACCGCCAATCATTTTTGAATAATTTTTATTATCTCCATCAGTCTCTAAAGATCGAATATTTATCCCAGAAAGGCCGCGGAACTCGCCATTATAAACCCGGCGAGAGATCTTCCTAAATTCCTTTGAATTTTCAAAGCCTTCAAAAGCCCCGTAACAAAATGGAATCGAGAGCTTAGAGTCTGATGCGATTTCTCTAAGCCAGTTAGCTATAAGAGAGTGGCCAAGTAATTTTGCCTCAAACAAGGGAGCTCGCGGAACTCTTGCTCCTCTAACAGTCGACAACCCCAATGCCGCACCCGAAGCAAATCCATTCGAGTCTCGGTGGCCACAAATCAATACATCACTAAAGCCGGCTTTAACTAGCCGATAAGCAGTGGCCAGGCCAACGACTCCTCTACCTATGACAACAATTCGTCGTTTCATGTAAAAGCCCAAAAACATCGCGCCTAAAAGATTTAATCCTGCTATCGAGTCTTGCATAGAGGGTTCTGTTGGTAAGAACAACGGCATAGTA
>JANQHA010000282.1 GCA_028282865.1 Oligoflexales bacterium | reverse complement strand
TGCACCGAAAGTGCCATTAACCTCTGAACCGTTTGGGCATGTTGGCCAAGCAGGGTACTCTGGCGGTGCCGGTGGGGGAATGTCTTTCGTTGAAGATGCTTTTGCACTGAGAGTAGAAATAGAAACTACCAATGCTCCTGCTGCTAAAACTGGTGAAAAAAATGTCTTCATACTAACTCCTTATAAAGTTAAAAAAGGTTAACCTAGATTGTACATTGGGAAAAATGGTTTTACAATTTTCCGGCCTTCTCTCTTACTTGCTACATGCTGTAAAAATTTTTAGAGTGGTCGTCGACTTTATTTTTATTTCCAATCCGCCTAGAAGCAATACTACTTTTTATGACTACCAAAATTACGAGCACATGGCGTTATCATGTCAAATACTTATGGCAACCGAATACTACGAGATTTATAAGTGGGGTCTATGTGGTACAGCGAATCGATCAATTTTTTTTGATTCCTGGTTTGGTCTTTATGTTGTATGCCTCGAACTCTTCATAGGGTCATCGACTAGACGACTACTTTATAAAGGGTGGAAGTCAATATAGTACGACCTTAACTAATTGAAATTAAAGTATTATCAAATTAAAAGTAACGATATGTTACTTTTTCCTTGATTGCCGCATTTTATCCATGTTAGGTAACTGCGTCATGAGCGAGAACGAAACAAGTCAAAGGTATTTTAGAAGCGTGTTGGAAAAGCGTTTTGCTGAGCTGCGCGCTACCACTCCGTCCTATTCATTGCGAAAGTTTTCTGTGCATTTGGGGCAGAACCCAGCGGCTGTTTCTCAGATTCTTTCTGGTAAGCGCAGCGTATCGCGAAAGTTTGCTAGCCGTATCCTAAAAAAAATGGGGTGCTCTCCTAAGGACATGGCTCAGGTCGAAGCTGCATTTAGTTCGGAGGCGGAGAATAGCAATTCGGATAAAACCTCTATCAACTACGGTAGGAAGTTATTTGATATTGATCAATATGACCTGATTGCTGAGTGGTATTACTACGGGATTCTGTCGCTGGCAGCGACGAAGAGTTTTAAGGCCGATCCAGTTTGGATTTCTAAGAAACTTGGTGTCGCAAAATCAAAGGTTGTAAAAGCCCTAAGTAAATTAGAAAAATTGGGTCTCTTGGTGCGCGATAAGGGAGGTGAGCTCAAACATTCGGGTGTAAGTGCTCACTCTACCGATGGTATTCCCAATATGGCATTACGGGCACGCCATGAGGAGAACCTTAACGCTGCCAAACTATCGATCTTAAACGACCCACTAGAGATCAGAGACTTTTCGTTTGTAACCGTCGCCACCAGCACAGAAAAAATTGTGGAGGCAAGGAAACGTATTCGGTATTTCTTAAATGAGCTTAATGATTTTCTCGAAGAAGGCCCTAGAGAAGAGGTCTACGAATTATGCATTCAACTTTTTCCAAGAACCAAGATAACACCACAAAAAAGGAAGGCAAAAAAGTGAGGGGATTTTTACACAAGATTGCGACTATAACGACTGTGGGACTACTGTTAATTCCTACGGTGCGTGCAGTTGGAAATGCTGGCGGTAATGGCGGTGACATTTATGTCGACGAGTTCAAGGCCTATAGAGATTGGGTCGTTCAAGTTTTACTGCGTGATCAAGAGATGTTTCAGGAAAAATTTGGTTTTGATAGTGATAAATATGATAAGGCGATCGCCAGGCTGAACAAGGTTAGTTTAGTGAGGAGAGACAAGTTAGGTAAGTTTGCGGACCTTCTTCCTATGCCTGTTGACAAACTATTTGTAATTGATGAAGAAGAAAAATCAGCTGTTAACCTTTCTATTAATGGTGAGGATCTAGTCATTTTTGACATCAGTGACTGGGATAAGGTGGAAGGAAAATTTGGTCGCAAGCTTCGACTCATGGCCCATGAACTGTTTGGTATCCTAGGACTGGAAAAAACTGGCGAAGCCACTTACTCGATCGCCTTTCTGGGTGAGCAAGGTGATCTTCCACACGTAGAAACAGAAGGCAAGATTCCTGTGGTTCCGCTTTGGTCGGAAGTGTTTGTTCACAAGTGGGTTGTCTCTGATGAGGAACCTTGTTTAGATTCAGAGCGTAGGCAGAAAATATCGGACATGGTGGGAAAAGCATGTTACCGTCAGCTGCCAACAGGGGAACCAGCTCCTTATTTTAGTTACGAGTGTGTATTGAACGGTCGGCTGACCAGAGTATGGAAAAAAGGAAAGAAGACTACCACCTACACCTCTTTTGGCCGTATGCCAGGAAGCCTGCGTACTCTGTCTCGTTCTAGGCACTATTCCTACTACTACGTTGATTCGAGCGTGCTTAAGAGTATCTACGAGAGATCAAGGTTTTTTATGCATGAGTACACTCCTGGATACGACTATGAAAATAGGAAAAAAATTGAGGTTCCTGTCTACTCCAAGCTATGTTCTATTCGTGGACGCGCTGCGCTAAGTGGGGTAGACCCCATTAGCCCTAATGACCCACAACCTAAATTATACAAGAGCTCAGAAGGAAGCTTTGACGAAATCTTTAGCGCTACTTTTCCAAAGCCGGAAAAAGAAATGCGAGATATTTGCTTTTCCTACCGGAAAAAAATTCGCAGGGGCCTCTTTGATCAGAGCCGCTGTAAGATATTTCCTATCGAAAATGGTAAATGGCGGTGGGAGCTTTGGACGGTACACCCTTATTCTACAAATTATTCTTGGTCAGAAGGAGTTAATTAATATGAAATTTTTATGCACGGCATTAACGCTAAACTTGGTTTTATCGGCTACTGCTTTTTCCCAGCAGTCAGAACCAATAAGTGATAAGAAAGAAAAGCCAAAAATTGTTCTTGATGATGTCCTTCTCTATGACGGTGACCTAAGCAAAGAGCGCTTTCATGCTCCCTGGATCCGGCAAGATACCCAAGGTCAATATGTAGACGACACCGATGCAGTAAACTGTGGTCATCTCAAAGTAGCGAGCACCAAGGAATATCGTTCTTCTTCGCTATTAGATAGTAAGTCCTATTATTGCTATATCACTATTGTCGGCTTCGATTTTTCTAATAGAGGGTTGCTTGTATTAGTCGATCTAGCAAAAAATATTAGAGGTAACGGGGCGAAATATCCCCCAGTCGCACGCTATTTAGCACGATTTTATGGCACCCCAATAGACTTCTTCTCTGAAGTTCTCACCAAACAAACTGATGGCTCCAAGCTTGCCAATTTGGCGGCAGCTATGAATCACCTAAGTCGTAGCATCAAAAGTGTGGGTCAGGATCGATATATTGATGGCAGTTTATTAATTGAAAGAAAGGGTAAGATGAAGTGGGACCCTCATGGAGTTGACTTTATATTTCCTAACAACCTTCGGGATCCCGATCGTACCTTTTTCTTAACCAGCAATGAATTTATCGAGATAAATTTAGTCGGCAGCGCAACAGATCGTAAAAAATTTCCTAAACCAGAGGCGGTTTTTGCTGCTATGAAAGAGACTATGAATATTCTTTCTGAAGGTTACGCGACTCTACAACAAGCTTCTGATGAAAGGGTTAAGGATGATTTTAAAAATTTTATTGCTGAAAATGCTGAAGTTATTTCTCGAGATCTAAAAAAGGCCATTGAACTAATGCGCAGGAAGCCATATCACCCGATGGAGCTGATTCATTTTGTGAATCAAATCTCTGCATTAATCAAAGCTTGTGATGATATTTTGGAATCTAAGGTAGGAAGTAATCCTGATTTTATTACTATTTTAAATAGTCAAGAAAAGGGCGACCTTTAAGGTCGCCGGACTGAGGCAATGTAAGTCGAGAAGCTTCACTTTGATTGAGTAACTATAGATTTATGGGTTATAATACCTGAATACACTGGAGAGAATTTATTAAAGGACGATGGCAGATAGCTTTATGTGTTCCGTTAGTCTTATGCACTAGTGTCTGTATAGCCAGTAAAGAGTCATGTCGTAATTTGAAGAAAGTTTTCGAGGGGACCTTAAATCGAAAATACCTACTTCAATACGAAAAGTATACGATTCATGATGAAGCCATTGCTATCTCTGTTCATACCTCTAGTAGGTTTGATCATAAGTCAACAACACGAGAATCGGCAATTGCCCTTAATCAGCTCGTAAGAAGTGAAGAAATAGAGTTAAAAAGCATTTCACTCATTCAAAAAATCATTGGTGGTAAGCTCGAGCATAACCACTATTTGCCTATTGATCAAGTGGACCTACCTATTCAAAGTGCCCAAGGTGCACATAAGCTTTCCTTTACTAATCTGAGAAAGGTGGTGTTTTCTGGCGGCTATTTCAATAGCTGTCTTAAAAATACGTTTAGAGATATTTTTAATGGGATTAAGAAACTGCCGGGCCAAGTAGATTTCTATTTTGTGACCAATGCAATTTATGTTTCTGATACGTCTATTCCAAATTTAAGTCGACCGAAATTAAAGAATCTCCAAAAGTACACTTCTGGCCTCTCGCAGTTTCCACTCGAAAAAATCGTAAGTTCTCTATCTGAGTCGCAATTAGTGAAATATCTTGAAAGCAATTTAATAGACTATCGAAACGGTCTGCTGCACTTTAATGGTATACCAGTCAAAAACAAAGTTATTCCTAGAAATTTGAAAATAAATTTTTATAGAAATGGGCGACATCTTAAAACCTTTGGAAGAAGTGATTTCGAGGTGAATATTGTTTTGACTAGTTTAGAAAATTTGATAGAGAGTATGAATATGTTGAATTAGCTAAGAATAAGTCGGAAAAAAATCCGTCTCTCAAGTCGAAGAAGCATTGAAGACTTTAGAAAGGCTCGAGGAAAAGTCCAAAGTTGCACGTAGTT
>JANQHA010000254.1 GCA_028282865.1 Oligoflexales bacterium | reverse complement strand
ATTAATGGGAGATAGTATGATAAAGTTAGTGCCTATTATAATAGCTTTAACACTCACGATCTCATGTGGCAGCAAGTCAGATAATAGTAGTAATCCAGCAAATGATTCTGCAAGTCACGCAGCCATTGACTCCTCTTCAGGCTTTTTGACATCAAACTATTCTGGCAAGCGCTCTAGGAGCCATAGGTCAAATAGCTACAACCGTGGCAATTACAGATTTCTCTTCCACTCAGTATATATTGAGCATGCAAAGCGGCAGCTAACAAACTTAGAAAAAGAGGCATTAGAAGCCAAGAAAAAGCAAATTGAAAGCCAAACAAAACTCAACGATGCTAAGCGCCGCATTATCGAAGGCGCAACAGCCCAAATGAATAAAGAAATTAGCAAACTGCAAAATGAAATAGAAGCGCAGGACAAAAAAATGGTCCTCGCTAAATCTCACAACCAAAGACTAAACAAAATGCTCTCAAGCGGCCAAGTAAATGGCGCCTCTTTAGATGCTTTTGACTACTTCATTACCGAATATGGGGTTTCTTTAGATGAATTAGATTCGATTCAAGTCGAGCCACTGCCCAACACAGAGTTTGTATCGGCTGCAAAGGTGGCGGTATTCCCAATCAAAGAGTTTGCCGAAGGCGGATCTGTCAGCAGTTACTTAGACTTTCTAAGAACCGATGGCGCCAGGCAAAATATTAGGAAAGACTCAAAGAAGGCTATGGAACCGTTAAAAAAACTGGCCAGTCTGATACAAGCTAAAGACCAAGAAAAGGCTAAAGAGTTCGAGTCGCGTAAAGAAATGCTCACTGAGCAAATGCGAGCCAAATGGTCAGACCTGCGAGAGCTTATAAAGCAAGTTAACGAAATAACAAACTCATAATAAGAACCACTATTTTTTGGCTGGGTTTTTAGCTGCTAGTGCGCAGCCTGGGCTAGTCATAAGTACCTTACTAATGAAGCCGGATAACTGCTTGTAGTGCTTCAGAGTTACATGATAATACCTGCCAAAAGCAAACCGGTCAGCATGCTTAAAATCTTGCGGCAAGACTAAATTAACGACCTGAAGACCGAGGCTGGTTTTGTTCTCTTCGGATTGATGCTTTAGCTTAACCCGAGTATCTATGGTGTAGCTATAAAGCTTCTTAAAATTGATCACCCGCTGTAAGTTAATACTATACTCTAGACGACATCCACGATTAATCCGTCCTAACAAAGTAAAAAACTCCACTTCTTTGCTATGAATTCTATTTCCAACTCCCGCTAGATCGCTAGGGGTCTCAGCAGCATCGACAAATTCTTTGGCGATAGCTAGTGCCGCTAACGCTTGACGTTTCTCTGGACTAGGTCGTGAGTTAAGAATAGATTTATGCAAACATCCAGGTAGATGCATAGCTACGAAAAATAATAAAGTAATCGATCTCGGCACAGAAAGCACCCTCAGGGCTATTTGAAGTTATTGCCATTATGTGTTTGCGGCGGACCAGGAGTAAATTGCGTTGGGTGGGGAGCTCGCGGAGGGCTGATTCTTGCAGCCTTGTCCATCACTTCGAGAAGATCTTTACTCATACTAATCTGATCTGCAGCTCGCTTTCGAAACTGTTCACCTAGATTCCAACATTGACGCAGAGCTCGGCTCATAAGCGGTGCGTAAGGGTCGTTGTAAATGTTAAAATTGCTGCTGGGCTTTGCACCACCCTCGGCTTTAGCGGTTTCGGTAATTACCTCAAGCGGTTGATCGGCTTTAACACATTGGTCGGCTTTAGCAAAAATCGTCGTGAATTTTTCTAAAAAGTCGTTGTAGTGTTGGTTCTTAGTTGGGCTGAATTTATAGCGCCTTTTATTCACCGCTACTTTAGCACGAGCCTGCTCTTTAATCTGGCGGTCGAAGAACCCGCTCTCGATTTCCCTAGACGCAGTCAGGTAATCTCTAAAAATGTCCTTGTTATTTTTATTCTTTCTAAAATTACGGGGACAAACATCAGAAAAGCCCGAAGGTGGCGCGCCAATTTTAATCTCTGAGCGGTGCATCATAAACATAGTAAAGACCTGTAGGTAAGTGACTGGTGCGTAATAGCCCATGAGATCTCCAGTTTGCTCATCATAAACAGCTGGAGGCCAGTCTGCTAACGTCACGTTAGCATCAAGCACCGTATCTCCTACTTGGAGAGCTTTAGTATCGATACCCTCATCGCCTTCAACAGTGGTCCATTTCAATTTAGGACACTTTGTCTCCAAAGGAGCTACCTGATCGCCATCATAGTCGCCGACATAATTTATATGAAACAGCTCCTCAGAACCTAGCCGTGACTGCTCTGAA
>JANQHA010000234.1 GCA_028282865.1 Oligoflexales bacterium | reverse complement strand
CCCATACCAGTTATTGCCAGAAGAAAGACTATTGTTTTTGAATTTTTTGCTAACCTTAATGAATTTCTCCATCACGCCCAGAGATTGTGTTACTAACCTATTATCGTGCAACTCGACCCTGACTTTCTCATCGTTACATAAGAGCCGTTCGACATTCCTTATGTGACTTATAATCGCGAACTCAACTCTTATTTTGCCACTTTTATCATATCGGTCATCGTCATCGGCAACTTTTTGGATACCTTCCATCATATCGGTAATCGCCTTCATATGGCCTGTTAGTTTCTTTAATTTTTTTTCATTTGGGTAATAGCCTATTTTCTTGATAAGAATATACTGAGCATAACGAAGGCCTCGATACAGCTTCTCACCATAAGAGCCATCATTTGCTCTAATGCTGAGCTTATCGGAAAAAGCTGCTTGAGCTGAAAACAATAATACCAATGAGAATAGTAACTTTTTCAATTTAGTCTCCGTTCCAAGATTCTTACTACCAACGGTCGAACTTCTTCAAACCTTCGATTATATTTGCTCGCAAATTTCTTATCTCTTTATGGTCACTTTTATTAAACTTCATAAGACCTGCTTCCCAGAATGGCAACACAGCGATATAGGCTTTAAAGGTGTGTACATCATGACCACCCTGAATCAAAATACGAGGAGATTTTCCCAATAAGGGGTCTCTCATCATCGCGTAAATTGATTCTCTCGTTCTAGTAGCAGCAATCTCTTGTCGGTACTTTTCCATAGCAGACTGATCATCACGGCGCATAGCATCTTGATAGTTCTTCCTTAGGGTTCCCAGATTAGAGATTTTAAGGAGGTTTTTAACTGATTTCATCCATGCAGCCATAGATACTGATCCTACTTTTTTTGAATTAAGCCAGAGTGTGAGGACCCCTCCACTACTCTTAATCTGATAGAGCTCATCGTTCGCAATAAAAGCACCGATTATAGTGTCCCTGTCAAGTATGTCATCAAGATACCTCCAGTCTCGCTCTAATAATGCCGCCTCTTTGATATTGAATTTAATATCGCTTTTAACCCGACGATCAACCAGATCCACGATTTGCAAGCTGCGTAGCTCTTTATTATCCTTCGAGGTGACAAAATTGATTGACTTAATGACCAAAGGAGATGCATCCATTCCGTTGCTAAAGTTAATATTAAGCTCGGTCTCACCAAAATTTACAGTGAATATACCGGTACCAAGGTCGTATTTATCCTTAGGGATATCAAGCAAAATAGCATTTATCTCTCCACTCATGACAAACACCACGGTATCCAAGTCCTTTTCGGTCTTAATGTCTCGAATTGTAACTGATAGCTGACTACCATCTGCTCGGCGTGTTACAAGGGCCATATGCTCAGACCCCAAATATATCCCAGACCTAATCATGGGAAATGGAATTTTTTTAGGCAGCAAATAACCAACTAGCCCCCCCTTAAGTAGCATTGGTGATGTGTAAATTACTTCCTTAGAATCGCCACTTCTTAAGGCTGATTCTTGTTGAGTCGCTCCGCAGCTGATATTAATGCCGAATAAAAGTATTAGATTTATAACTAGAATTGTTTTCAAGACAGCCATCCTGTGTAAAAATTAGACACGCGTCATCGATCAGGTAGCAGGTTCTATTTATCTGGTCAATGAGATATTGGTATGTCATTAAGTCTACTGGACAAACTCGACAGACGGCAGCCTGGACTGTGTGAAGGCTAAGCTGATTGGATCGATCCGAACTGCGCAAGCAGCCTCAATCGTGTATTGTAATATAAATTAAAAATAGGTCTACCTCGTCATCATCTTTAAAAAGATCTGTTCTCAAAAGCTCGTGCACACCGGTTCTATATTTTGACTTCAGATACTTAATGTCCGCGCCATAGCTATGATTAGCAAAATGAAAGTACTCTAACCCGCCGGTGATTGGCGGTAAGTCACGATTCTTTACCACCAGCCTAATGCTAATCTCGCCAGATTTATGTATCTTGGCTGTAGTTTTGTATTGCTCATGATTCTTTAAGTATTTATGTTTAACCGAATCGATGAAGTCTATGGTTTCTTTTATATCTTTTTCGAGAATTCGCTTTTTAGCCCATTCACGACGACGAGCATATAGCTCTTTTCGGTCCTTAAGATCAATTTTCAAAGGTATAGTAGTAATGATTCTGAGCTTATCTCGCTCGTGACCAGGCAGTCGCTTTAATCTGAAACCTAGCGGCTCTGACTTCGACTCCCACCCTGAATAGTCATCCCAATTTGGCTTAGTTATCAGACCTTCTGCCTCCCATTTCCGGGCCATGTCCATTTCTAT